>CAYNLL010000243.1:0-5418 GCA_964398015.1 uncultured Opitutaceae bacterium
GGCCGATCGCGTTGTTGATCTTGTGGGCGCCCGTGTGCAGCAGGTCCTCGCGCTTCAAATAGATCCTCGCTCCCCCGCAGTGGCCCGTCAGGCGTTCGGCGAAGTACAGGGGCGTCGGACGCCCGGCGAAGTCCGCCAGGTGGCGGCGCAGCTCGGCTTGGAAGGCGGGGTCGGAGCGCGCCGAGTCATAGACGGCCTCGAGCTCCTCGAGGGCCGCCATCAGCGTCTCGGGGACGAAGATCCCGCCGTACGGGCCGAAGTGCCCGGACGCGTCGGGGAGGGAGAACTTGTCGGCCTGGGGCGCTTCTGTGGCGGGCATGCTCCCCCTACCCTTGGATCGGCGGAGCCGTCTGGCAAGACGCCTTGCACGGGCTTCTTTCCTTGTACATTCAGAGCATCGTCATAGCGTTTCGCTCGTCTTGCCAACCCCCAGCCGCCTGCGAGCGCCGCCCGCGCAGGCAAGAGAGACCACCCCACGTAGAATGAAATCAAAGCTCATTGCCGCTGTATTCCTGGCGACCGCCACCGCGTTCGCCGCCGACACCCACTCGCTCGGGCTCCAATGCTGGAGCCTGCGCAACCAGCTGATCGCGAGCCTGCCCTCGGGAATGGCCGAGGTGAAGGCGCTGGGGTTCACCCAGATCGAGACCGCCAGCACCTACGGGCACACGGCGAAGGAGTTCCGGGCGCTGGCCGATGCCAACGGACTGAAGATCGTCGGCTCGCACATCCCGTATGAGCGCATGCAGAAGGACGTCGACGGCGTCGTCGCCGAGGCGAAGACGCTCGGCGCCTCGTATGTGATCGTCGCCTGGATCCCCCATACGACCGCCTTCGACGTCGCACAGGCGCGGGTCGCCATCGCCAACTTCAACGCCTGGGGCGCCAAGCTGAAGGCCGCGGGCCTCGGCTTCGGCTTCCATACGCACGGCTATGAGTTCCGCCCGCTCCCCGACGGGACCTCGGCCTTCGACGTGATGCTCAATGAGACCGATCCGAACCTCGTGTTCTGCGAGATGGACGTGTTCTGGGTCGTCCAGGCGGGGATCGACCCCGTGAAGCTCCTCCAGAAATACCCCGGACGCTTCAAGGCATTTCACATCAAGGATATGCGCAAGGGCGCGCCCACGGGCCTCTACGAGGGCCACGCCCCGGCTTCCGACAATGTCATCGTCGGGCGGGGCGTCATGGACTGGCCCGCGATCCTCGCCGAGGGCAGCAAGCAGGGCATCGCGCTCAACTTCATCGAGGATGAGACGGACAACCCGGTCGGGAACATCCCGCCGAGCATCACCTACCTGGAAACCCTCGGCCTGAAGCCCTGACCCCACGACCATGGACGCAAAACGCCTCTTCCTCGCCAGCCGCATCGCGCTCATCACGACGGCCATGTGCTTTGGCTTCCGGGCCAACGCCGTCGGCTTCTGGGCCACGGATTTCCACCTCACCCACGAGCAGCTCGGCTGGGTGAACGGCACCGCATTCTGGGGGTTCACCCTCGCGATGATGTTCGGCGGGCCCCTCTGCGACGCGCTCGGGCTCGGCCGCATCCTCTCGATCGCGTGGGTCGGCCACCTGCTCGGCATCTTCCTGTCGATCTTCGCCTGGGACTTCTGGAGCCTCTACATCGGGACGCTCCTCTTCGGCATCGCGAACGGCTCGGTTGAAGCCGCGTGCAACCCGCTGATCACCACCCTGTTCCCGGACGACAGGACGACGAAGCTCAACCACTTCCACGTGTGGTTCCCCGGCGGCATTGTGATCGCCGGCGTCCTCGCCTGGGTCATGGAGAAGGCGGGCCTCGGCTGGAAGGCCGAGTTCGCGACCATGCTCATCCCGCTCGCGGTCTATGGATTCCTGTTCGTCGGGCAGCCCTTCCCGAAGACAGACCGCGTCCAGCGCGGCGTCTCCACGGGCTCGATGTGGCTCGCCTGCTTGAACCCCCTCTTCCTGCTGATGGTGGTCTGCATGCTGATGACCGCGTTCACGGAGCTCGGCAGCACCACCTGGATCCCGAACATCCTGACGACCGCGGGCCTGCCCGGCATCCTGGTGCTCGCCGGCATCAACGGGCTGATGGCCATCGGGCGCCAGAGCGCGGGGACGGTGGTCCACAAGCTCTCGCCTCTCGGCGTCCTCCTGGGAAGCAGCGTCCTCGGCTTCATCGGCCTGTACACGATGAGCCATTCCACGGGCGCCATGCTGTACGTCGCGGCGATCATCTTCGCGCTCGGGGTCTGCTTCTTCTGGACCACGATGCTCGGATACGTGAACGAGCGCTTCCCGGACACGGGCGCCCTCGGCCTCGCGGTCATGGGGGGCGCCGGCATGCTAAGCGTCGGCGTGTTTCTTCCCCTGGTCGGCGGCATCTTCGACAAGGGGATCGCCGCCCGCATCCCGGAGCGCCAGACCCAGGCGGCCCTCGCCGCCGCGCCGGCCGGCTCGGGCCTCGCCGATTTGTGGTCGCACATCCAGGCCGCCGCCGGTCTGGAGATGCTGGGGCGGATCGCGATCCTGCCGGTCATCCTTTTCGTGGTGTTCCTGCTCCTCAAACTCACGCAGCCGAAGCACGTCCCACCCGCGGCTCGCTCCTAGACGGGCCTCACTCCCCCGCCAGGGCGCGGCCGGCATGCCAGCCGGTCGTCCACGCCGCCTGGAAGTTGTAGCCGCCCGTGATGCCGTCGATGTCGAGCACCTCGCCGGCAAAATGGACGCCGGGCGCCAGGCGGCTCTCCATGGTCGCCATGTCGACGCCGGCCAGGCGGACGCCGCCGCAGGTGACGAACTCCTCCTTGTTCATGCTCTTGCCCGTGACGTCGAACCGGCACGCCGTGGCCTGAGCCGCGAGGTCGCGGAGGCGGTCGTTCGAGACCCCCGCCCAGGCCGCCTGCGGGGCGATCCCCGCGGCCGCGGCCAGCCTCTCCCAGAGGCGTGCCGGGATCCCGAACGGGTTCGCCGTCGCAACCTGGCGCCGGGGATGCGCCGCGCGCTCGGACTCCAGGAAGCGCCGGGCCTCCTCCGGCGTGCGAGACTCCGCCCAGTTGAGCGCGAGGGGGAAGCGGTACGCTGCGGCATGGAGCTCGCGCGCCCCCCACGCCGACAGCCTCAGGATCGCCGGCCCGCTCAGGCCCCAGTGGGTGACGAGGACGGGCCCGGACTCCCGCAGGCGCGTGCCGGGGACGGACGCGGTCGCCGGGGCGGCGACGCCCTCTAGCCCCCGGATCCGCGGGTCGTCGACGTGGAAGGTGAAGAGCGAGGGGACCGGGGGGGCCACCTCGTGGCCGAGCGACGCGGCGATCAGGAGGCCCGCCGAGGAGGCGCCGCCCCCCGTGGCGAGGAGGAGCCGGTCGGCCGCCTCCTCGCGGCCGCCGGTGAACCCGACCCGGAAGCCGCCGGCGGGCGCCGGTGCCACTGAGCGGATCCCGCTCCGCGTCTCGAGCCGCACGCCCGCGCGCCGGGCGGACGCCGTCAGGCAGTCGACGACCGTCGCCGAGTCGTCCGTGACCGGGAACATGCGGCCGTCGGCCTCCGTCTTCAGCTCCACGCCGCGCCGCCGGAACCACTCGACGGTCTCTGTGGGGCCGAAGCGGCTCAGCGGGCCTATGAGCTCCCGGGAGCCGCGGGGATAGCTCAGGGAGAGCTCCCGGGCTTCAAAGCAGGCGTGGGTCACGTTGCAGCGCCCACCTCCCGAAATGCGCACCTTCGCCAGCGGGTGCGCGGTCGCCTCGTGGAGCGCCACCTCGGCCCCGGAGTCGAGCTCGGCGCACTCGATCGCGGCCATGAACCCCGCGGCGCCCCCGCCCGCCACGACGATCTTCTTGCCCGCGGCCATGGATGCGCCGGGCCGCCGGGGTCAGACCCGCTTCACCGTCACCAGGGTGAGGTCGTCGCGCTGCAGGGCGTCGCCCGTGAAACGGCGCACGCTCTCCAGGATGCCGTCGTTGATCTCGCGCGCGGGGCGCGAGTGGAGCGCGCGCACGACGTCGGCGAGGCGGGCGCTCGAGTACTCCTTCTCCTCCTCGTTGGGCGCCTCGGTGACGCCGTCCGTGTAGAGGACCAGGGAGTCGCCGGGGCTGAAGGGCTCGATCTTGTCCTCGATCGCCGACGCGAAGAGGTCGTCGGGGACGAGCCCGAGCGGCATGCCCTCGGAGCGCACGAGGCGGGTGAGGTAGGCCCCGCTCTGGCGGTCCATCCTGCCGAAGAGCGGCAGCTCGTGCCCGCCGCGCGCGAAGGTCACGCTGTTCGCCTCCACGTCGATCACCGCATAGAGCATCGTCACGTAGAGGTCGCCGTGGATGTCGGCGCCCATGGTACGGTTGAGCGCCACGAGCGCCTGTGACGGCGAGATGTGCCTCGGGGCGATCTGCCTGAGGTTCGTGCGGCACACGGCCATGTAGAGCGAGGCCGCGATGCCCTTTCCCGACACGTCGGCCACAGCGACGCCCAGCCGCGACGGGGAGAGGACGATGATGTCGAACAGGTCCCCGCCCACCCGCTGCGCGGGGGAATACCGAGCGTCGATGTCGAGACCGGCAAACGTGGTCGAGCGGGAGGGCAGCAGCATCTGCTGGATCCCGCTGGCGATCGACAGGTCGAGGTCGAGCTGGCTGCGCTCGATTTGCAGGTTGAGCGACTCGGCGTTGTGCAGGGCCAGCGCGGCCTGCTCGGCGAGCGACTGCATGAGCGTGCACTCCGTCTCCGTGAACAGGCGGTTGTCGACGGGGTTGGCGACGGCGAGCACGCCGAAAAAGCGCTCGCGGAACCTCATCGGCACGGCGATCACCGAGCGGACGACGAGGTTCGGGTCGTCGTGCTTGACGATGCGCGGATCCTTCGCCGCATCGGCGATCAGCTCGCCGCGCCCGGTCTCCGCCACACGGCCCGCGATCCCCTCGCCCACCGGGAACTCCTCGGACCGAAGCACCTGCTCGATGAACTTCGCGCGCGTCGTCAGCTTGCCCTTCACGTGGTCGGGAAGCGGGCGGTGCGGCGGGAACAGGCCCTCCACGGCCACGCCGCGCATCGTGTTCGCCGGGGTCCGCTCAAAGATGCATCCGCTCAGGGCCCCCGTGCACAGGATCGAGGCGTGGACGATGCGCTGGTGGAGCTCCTGGCGGGAGAGGCCCTCGCCGAGCGCCTCCGCCATCAGGTGCATGAAGTCGAGCGCGCGCTGGCGGTCGTTGTTGGCCTGCAGCCGCTGGCGCTCCCTCTCGTCCGCCTGGCGCCGCTGCGTGGAGACGACCAGGCTGAGCGACGCGACGACCAGGAAGAGGCACGTGATGAGGAAGTAGAGCATGGAAGGGCCCGCGGGCGCCCGCGGCGGGCGCGACCGATTGGGCCGCCGGATCTAGCCCTGCTCAACGCGGTTCTTCATGAAGACGAGCACGTCCTGGAATTTCCCGCGGTTGCTTTCCTCCG
>CAYNLL010000244.1:0-5395 GCA_964398015.1 uncultured Opitutaceae bacterium
CGGGCGGTCGTGGCGCCGCACTCGATGCTCGTCGTCGAGGTCTTCGAGCGGATCAACAAGCGCGAGTCCCTGGGCAAGCAGCACCAGCCCAAGCAGAAGGAGAAGGTCGTGACCGACCTGGAGGTGCTCCTTAAGAACAAGGCGAAGCTCGGGCGCCTGGAGCGCTTCCACGACGCCCTGCAGAAGAAGGACGAGGCCTTCTCCCTGTTCAACCTGGGCTACCTGGACCTGGAGAACCGGGCCGCGGCCGAGCAGATCTTCTGGCAGATCTGCGAGCAGATCGCCAAGGAGGGCCAGAAGCTCGGCTACCAGCCCGAGGAGCTCCACGACCTGCAGAAGCTCCTCGCCGACCAGTACGTGTGCAATTTCTCGGTGTTCCAGTCGCTCCTCGACCACTGGGCCCTGAAGCAGCTCTTCCCGATAGCCCCGCTGCACCGCCTCAACGAGCGCCCCACGGTCAACGCGATCCTGGTCGACATCACCTGCGACTCCGACGGGAAGATCGGCAGCTTCATCGACCTGCAGGACGTGAAGGACTACATCGCGCTGCACCCCCTCAACAACAAGCCCTACTACCTGGGGATCTTCCTCACGGGGGCCTACCAGGACATCATGGGGGACCTCCACAACCTGTTCGGCCGGGTCAACGAGGTCCACGTGTTCCTCGAGGACGACGAGCCCAACGGCTTCTACATCGAGGAGGCCCTGAGCGGAAGCCGGATCGCCGACGTCAGCGAGGGGGTCCAGTACCAGCAGGAGGACCTCTGCCGCAAGATGAAGGCCCAGATCGACGCCGCCACGCGCAAGGACATGGTGAAGCCGCGCGAGGGCGTGAGGCTCCTGGAGCTCTACGAGAGCCAGATGCTCAACAAGACCTACCTGAACATCGAGCGCACGAACAGGCGCAAGAAGCCCCAGACATGACCCCTTCGCCGATCCGCCTGGCCCTTGCCGCCGCGCTGGGCCTCTGCGGCGCGCCGATCGCGTCGAAGGCCGACAGCCCCCTCTACAAGGACAAGGCGGCGGGCGTCGAGGCGCGCGTCGAGGACCTCCTGCCCAGGCTCACCCGGGACGAGAAGCTCTCGATCATCGGCGGGGACCGGGAGTTCTACATCATGCCGGTCCCGCGCCTCGGCCTCCCCGAGGTCAAGATGGCGGACGGTCCGCTCGGGGTGCGCAACTACGGGCCCTCGACGGCCTACCCCGCCACCGTCGGGCTCGCCGCCTCGTGGGACAGGGAGCTGGCGAACGCGTTCGGCGCTTCGGTGGGGCGCGATGCGCGGGCCCGCGGGGTCGGCATCATGCTCGGGCCCGCCGTGAACATCATCCGGGTGCCGGAGAACGGGCGCAACTTCGAGTACCTCTCGGAGGACCCCCTTCTCGCCGGGCAGATGGCGAGCCAGATCGTGGCCGGGATGCAGGGCCAGGGCGTCGTCGCGACGGTCAAGCACTTCGCCGCGAACAACCAGGAGACGGAGCGCGACACGATCGACGCCCGGGTGAGCGAGCGGGCCCTCAGGGAGATCTACCTGCCCGCCTTCCAGTCCGCGGTGGAGAAGGGCGGCGCGTGGGCGGCCATGGACGCCTACAACCGGCTCAACGGCACCTACTGCAGCGCCAACGCCTGGCTCAACAACAAGGTGCTTAAGGGAGACTGGGGCTTCAAGGGGGTGCTCATGTCCGACTGGAGCGCCGCCCACGAGACGCTGGGCGTCGCCAACGGCGGGATGGACCTCGAGATGCCCTCGGGCAAGTACATGAACCCGGCCACGCTCGGCCCCCTGCTGGCCTCGGGCCAGGTCTCCATGGCCACGATCGACGACAAGGTCCGCCGCATCCTGCGCCTCGAGATCGCGAACGGCTTCCTCGACCGCGGGCCGGCGACGGCTGAAAAGGCCAGGGACGACCCGGCGAGCGGCGCCGTCGCGCTGCGGATCGCGCGCGAGGCGATCGTGCTGCTCAAGAACGACCGCAGCGCCCTTCCCCTGGACCTGAAGAAGATGAAGAGGATCGTCGTGCTGGGGCCGAACGCGGCCGGATTTCCGACGGGCGGCGGCAGCGCGCAGGTCGAGCCCTACCACTTCGTGAGCGTCCTCGACGGGCTGCGCAAGGTCGGCGGGCCCAGGCTCAAGATCGACGCGATCCCAGGCCCGGGGCCCGGGCTGCTCGACGCCCTCGTCGCGACGGCTCGGTATGAGGGCCCGCTCAAGCTCGAGTTCACGACGGGCAACTCGAGTTCCAGAAAGGTGGTCGCCACGATGGCGGACACCCGCATAGACCACGCGTGGAGGGACGGCGCGCCCGCGCCCGGAGTCGACCCCTCCAGCTACAGCGCCCGCTGGACGGGCACGATCCGCGCGCCTTCGACGGGGCCGTTTGTCTTCCTGGTGCGCAACCACGGGAACGTGGCCGTCTCCCTAGACGGCCGGAAGATCATCGGGAGCTGGCACAACACCGACGACACGCTGTTCGCCCAGGAGACGCTCCAGGCGGGCAAGGCCTACTCGATCGATGTCTGGGTCGAGCGCGACGGGCGCGGCTCTCCCGGGGTCAGCTTCGCCTGGGGCGCGGCCCCTGCCCTGCTGACGGAGGACGAGGCCCGCCGCGTGCGCTCGGCGGACGCGGTGATCGTCTGCGCGGGCTTCAACCTCATGCTCGAGGGCGAGGGGACGGACCGCACGTTTGAGCTTCCCGTGAACCAGCCGGAGCTCATCCGCAGGGCCGCCGCCCTCAATCCCCGGACGATCGTCGTCCTCAACTCGGGAGGCTCTGTCGCGACGGCGGACTGGGTCGGGCAGGTGCCCGCGCTGGTGCAGGCCTGGTACCCCGGCCAGGAGGGCGGACAGGCCGTGGCCGAGGTGCTGGCGGGGATCGTCAACCCGGGCGGCAAGCTCCCCCTCTCCTTTGAGAAGCGCCGGCAGGACTCGGCCTCGTTCGGCAACTACCCGGGGGCAAACGGGAAGGTCGACTATGCGGAGGGCATCCTGGTCGGTTACCGCTGGTTTGACACGAAGGGGATCGAGCCCCTCTTCCCGTTCGGGTTCGGCCTGAGCTACACCACGTTCCACTACGCCAACCTGCGCGTGGAGCCAGCCGACAACGGGAAGTTCCTGGCGACCTTCGAGGTGACGAACAACGGCACGCGGGCGGGCGACGAGGTCGCCGAGCTCTACATTAGCCCCCCGGTGACCTCCGCCGTGGCGCGCCCCGTGCGCGAGCTCAAGGGGTTCCTCAGGGTCCCGCTGCAGACCGACGAGACGCGGACCATCGCCGTGCTCCTCGACCGGAGCGCGTTCGCGTATTACGACGAGGCCAAGGGGAAATGGGCCGTCGAGCCGGGCTCGTACACGGTCGCCGTCGGGCCGAGCTCCAGGAGCCTGGTGCTGACCCACTCCGTCGACGTCCCGTGAGGCGCCCCTAGCGCCACTCGTGGCGGGGGTACTTGCGCGACAGCTCGGGCCTGATCTTCGGGTAGATCGACTGCCAGAAGGTCGTGAGGTCGTCCGTCACCTGCAGGGGCCTCTGGTTGGGCGCGAGCACCTCGATCTTCACGGGCACCCGGCCCCGGCCCAGCGAGAAGCGGCCCTCGATGCCGTAGAGCTCCTGGATGCGGGCGCTCAGCACCGGGGCGCCCTCCTTCGGGTACGTGAGGCGCGAGCGGCGCCCGTTGCCCATGGTCAGGCGCTCGGGCACCCTCTCCTCCATCGCAGCCAGCTGCTCTGCGGTGAGCCAGTCCCTGAGGACGGCCATCACCTCCCTGCCCTTCACGGCGCGCGCCGAGGTCTCGCCGTAGCACACCTGCTCGATCAGGGTGAGCCTGTCCGGCGGGGTGATCGGGTTCACCTCGAGTTCGGGGAACCATTCGGCCAGCCGGTTGACGCGGGTGATCCACTGCTCCACTGCGTCATCCCAAGCGTCGATCGCGATCCTCCCCGCGGCCACCTCTCGCGCAAGGAGCGACGCGGCCTCGTTGAGGGGCACGTCGTCCGAGCTCGACCTGGACTCGAGGACAAGGTCGCGGAACCGCCGCTCGCGCCGGGCCACGACGCGCTTGGCCGCCGGGTCATAGAAGACCTCCCTCTCCTCCTTGAGCTCTCCCGGGAACAGCTCCCTCAGCCAGGCCTCCTCGACGGCGGTCGCGATGTTGAGCAGGACGCTCACCTCGCCCGCCCGCCCGCCGACCTCCGTGATCTCCGCGGCCACCAGGAGGGGGGCCTTCGCGATCGCGCTCTCCCTTGCCAGCAGGCCCCGCCGGCCGTGGATGAGCTCGCAGCGCAGCGTGGCGCCGTCGAGGCGGCGCGCGAGATGGTCGGGGAATCCGGCGAGAACGCATTTGCGCACCTCGACCCCGTCGACCCGGCGCTCCGAGGCGTCGAGCCCCTCCGCCGCGGCGATCTCGATGAACTGCTCGAAGAGGGGACCTACCTGGCGGGCCGCCTGGGCGTGGATCCCGAGCCTGCGGCAGGCCTCGAGCGCGTATCCGCTCCTGTCCGCATACCGCCAGGCCCGCATGAGGAGGAAGAAGTCGCTCTCGTGCTCCTCTCCGAGGACCTCCTCGCGCGCCTCGTCGACCTGGCGCGCGACGCCCCTGAGCAGAAAGTTCCTCCCCTGCGTGAGCGCGGCCATCATGGCCACGGGCCGCACGCAGCCCCTCTCCTGGGCCGCGAGGAACATCCTCGCGTAGCGGGGATGCACGGGGAAGCGGAGCATCCTGCGCCCGGTCTCGGTGACGGACCCGCCCGGGCCCGCAAGGGCCCCTAGGTCCGCAAGGAGCGCCTCCGCGCGCTCGAGCCCGCGCGGATCCGGCTTCTCGAACCAATCGAAGCCCGCCACGTCGACGATCCCAGCGGCCTTGAGCGTCAGCACGACCTCGGAGAGGTCCAGGCGCTTGACCTCCGGCAGCTCGTGCGCCGGGCGCGAGCCGTGCTCCCTCTCCGTCCAGAGACGGACGCACACCCCGGGCGCGGTGCGCCCGGCGCGGCCCGCGCGCTGGTCGGCGCTCGCCGCGGAGATCTTCTCGACCAGGAGCGTGTTGATGCCGCGGTCGGGGTCGAACCGCGCCGCCCGCGCCAGGCCGCTGTCGATGACGGCCGTGACCCCATCGATCGTGAGCGACGTCTCCGCGACGTTCGTCGAGACGATGATCTTTCGGCCCTCGCCGCGCGCCACGGCCCGGTCCTGCGCGTCCGGGGGCAGCTCGCCGTGGAGGGGAAGCGCAGCGAAGCCCCGGAGCTCGCGGGCGCCCTGCAGGGCCTGGATCGTGCGCCCGATCTCGTAGGCGCCGGGCATGAAGACCAGCAAGTCCCCTGCGGTCGCGCCCACCATCCGCACGCACTCCCGGGCGGCGACCTCCCACACCGGCTCCGCCTCGAAGTTGGCCGCCTTCGCGAGGTAC
>CAYNLL010000245.1:0-5368 GCA_964398015.1 uncultured Opitutaceae bacterium
GAATACCCCCGATCCCGCCCAGGTTGGTCCGCTCCCGCAGCGAGGCCTTCGCGCCTTGGCCCTCGCACTGCAGACCGCGATTGCCTCACTGATTCTATCCTTCTGGCTCGTTGGAATCATTCTCCCCTTGCGCGAGAAGATTTTCCCTTTGCTGGGATTCGGCTCCCTTGAGGGAGCCGCGCCCTATATATGGGGCGCAAGCCTGGGTTCGGCGCTCATCGTCGTCGCCGTATTCCTGGTGTCGTGGCGGCTTCAGGCCCGCTCGTGGCTGCGCATAGCCCTTGGCTATATTGTGCTCGCAGGCGTGCTGGCGTACCTTGCGCACGACGAGCCGACCTACCGCCACCCGGTCACGATGGAAGAGATTTCGCCGGTGTTTCCTGGCGCGGAAGACAGCTACAACGTGCTGATGAGGTATGGGAGGCAGCACCCACTGGGCAAGAGCTTCATCGAACCCTCCTTCAAGGGCGCTTACGATGATCGGGACCCCGGCCGCCCTGATCGATGGCGCAAGGCGATCATTGCGCGCAGGCCAGAATTTGAGGCCCACTGGTCCGCCCTCGCCCGCGACCGCGCATGGTGGGCCGAACTGAATGGGTTTGACCGCATCGGCGACCTGATGCTCGCGCGGCCGGACAGTGAGATTATCACGTTCGGTGTCTTTCGCTCCATCACGCAAAACGGCCTTGCCATCGCCAGCTTGCAGGCGCTTGACGGCCATGGAGATGAAGCCGTCGATACGCTCCTTCCCATCCTTGGAGTCGGCCGCAAGATGCAGTCCTACTCGCGCTCCCTGGTACGGCAGATGATCGGCATCGTGATAGAGAGACTCTCGATCAACACAGCAATCTTCATCCTGGACAATGCCACAGTGTCCCCCGCTGAGCGGGCGCGGCTCGTGGCCGCGCTCCAAGGCGGCGGCGGCGACGTCGGCGCCCGGCATATCTTTCTGACGGAGTATGCCGTGCAATACGGCTGGATGAGCCACTCCAGGGTGGGCGATATCCTCGCGCAGATGGACTCCGTGAATTCAATCAACGCCCTGAACCCTTGGATAAGGCGGGGGCTGAATGTCGTCAGCCCGTTCATCTACAACCCACGGAGAACCTTCAACCAACTCGGCGACCTGTATGCCGAATGCCAGGATCTTGCCGCTAGCCGGAACATAGAGAAGATTGATGAAAGGGAGACGGAGTTTGTCACTGAGCGGTCGCGCCCGGCCATCAAGAATATCTACGGGAGATGGATTGGCGGCCAAATGATTCCCGCGTACACAAAAGTCACCGAAAATTACTGGAAGACCCAGGACTTGCGCACAGCGCTCCTCGCCCGACTGGCAAAGCCCTGAGCGCAAAGGGTGCCAGATGGAGCGGAAGGCCGGGGGTCCGGCGCCCCGAGACCTACGGTTGCGACGTCACCCCGACTGCCGCCTCGCGCAGTCCGTCCGAACGTGCCGTGAGGCTGATCGTTCCCGGGCTCCGGGTCGTCTGCAGGATGGCCAGGCAATACCCGTTGAAGGCGTGCCGCTCGCTCCCGTGGAAGCTCTCGGTCATGGAGCCATTCCCGTTGTCGACGCCGATGATCCTTCCCTCGCCCCGGAGTTCGAACGTGACCAGATTGTCGGCGGTCGGGACGGTCCGGCCCTGGCTGTCGACAATCCGGACGACGGCGTGGATGACATCCCGCCCGTCCGCGGCCGCCGCCGCCTTGTCGGCTGTCAATTGCACGGCAAAGGGCTCGCCGGTCGTCGTGACCTCATCGGTTGCAACGACCTGCCCGGCCCTCTTGCCGACGGCCCTGAGCGTGCCCGGTTCGTAGGTGACATCCCAGGCCAGGTGCAGGTCAGACGTCGTTCGCAGCTCCCGCGAACGCGCGGGCATGATGCCCCAGTCCTTCTCCATGCCCTCCATGGGAAATTCATAGCCTTTTATCCCCAGCGAGCGGCCGTTGAGGAACAGCTCGACCGTGTCGCAGTTGGTGTAGGCGTACACCGTCAGCGGCCGGCCCTCGTTGCCCTTCCAGTTCCAGTGGGGAAGCACGTGCACCATCGGGTTCGTCGTCCACTGGCTCTGGTAGAAATAGTACCCGTCCTTCCTGAACCCGCAGGTGTCGAGCACGCCCGAGGGCGAGCTGACCCCGCCCTCGCCGAGGTAGTCGATCCCGGTCCACATGAAGTCGCCGGCGACATAGTCGTTGCTCCGCACGAACTTCCACAGCTGCTCGACGTTGATCCTCGGCAGGCTGCTCCGATAGGCCGCCCAGAAGGCGGCGAGGCCCGGCGGCTTCGCCGCGGGGCTGTCCGGAGCGGCAGCCGGAGGGAACGGGTTCCCGTAGTTGCCGCGCACCCCTCCCATGGATCCGCTCTCGGTCCCTATGAATTTACGGTCCGGGAACTGCCTCCGGTCCAGGCTGTAGTACAGGTCGGCCCGATTTCGCCAGCGATCCACGTAATTGTAGCCGGCGACGTCCTGCAGGCCCATGAACGCGGGCGTGGCGCTCCTTGGCTCCGCATAGGCCTTGTCGCAGGCGACCGTGACCGGCCGGGTCGGGTCCTCACTGTGGAATATGTCCACCAGGCCCTTCAGGACCGCCGTGCCCGTGTCGGATGTCTGCTCCGGGATCTCATTTCCCGCGCTCCAGATGACGACCGAGGGATGGTTGCGGTCGCGCCGGATGAAGTCGGTCGTGTCGCGGACGTGCCACGCGTCAAAGAACAGGTTGCAGCCCTGGCTGGCCTGCTGCTTGGGCAGCTCCCATTCGTCATAGGCCTCGTCCATGACGCAGAAACCCATCCTGTCGCACAGGTCGAGGAAGCCGGGGTCGGGCGGATTGTGGCTCGTGCGGATTGCGTTGCATCCCATCTCCTTGAGCAACTGGAGCCTCCTGACCCAGACACCCTCCGGAACCGCCACCCCCACCGGACCCCCGTCGGCGTGAAGGCAGACGCCGTTCAGCTTCACGGCCTTCCCGTTCAGCATGAAGCCCTTGTCGACATCCCATGAAATCGAGCGGATGCCGACGGGCGTGTCGTAGGTGTCCACAATGTCGCCCCCCTTTTCCAACGTGGAGCGCACCCTGTACAGGGTGGGACTGTCGACCGACCAGAGCATCGGCTTGGCGACCGTCATCTGCTGCGTGAATTCCCCGTGCCCGTCGGCCTCCAGCCGTCCCGTGCTCCGCGCGTTCTGGATCTCCCTGCCCTCGCTGTCGAGCAGCGTGGAAACGAGCGTGAAGTCCGTCGCCACCTCCTCCCGGTTCACCACCTGCACCGCGACGCTGACCGTCGCACCGTCTACACTCGCCTGCGGGGTGGTCACGCAGGTCCCCCATTGCGGGATATGCAGTCCATCCGTGATGATGAGCCAGCTGTGGCGATAAATTCCCGAGCCGGCATACCAACGGGAGTTCGGCTGGTGGGAATTGTCCACCCTCACCGCGAGGATGTTGCTCTTCCCGCCGAAAGAGACGTAGGGCGTCAGGTCGTAGATCACGCTCGTGTAGCCATAGGGACGCTCGCCCAGGGAATGGCCGTTGATGAAGACCTCGCCGTGCTCGCGTATGCCCTCGAACTCAATGGCAACCTGCCTGCCCTTTTCTGCCTCCGGGACGGTGAATGTCTTGCGGTACCAGCCGACGCCCGTGGGCAGAAATCCGCCCGACCTCCCGGAGGGCGCGTTCTTGTCGAAATCCAGATGAATGCTCCAGTCGTGGGGCAGCTCCACGGCAGTCCATGTCGAGTCGTCATAGCCTGCGCCCTGGGCGCCCGACTGGTCGCCCAGGGCAAACTTCCAGCCGAAATCCATCGTCTGTTGTTCCCTGGCCGCCGCCGCGGCGCTGGCGCACACGTTTGCCGCGAGTGCGCCCAGGAAAGCCAACGCCATTCTGATCGGGACGGGGTTCAAACGATCGACGGACTCGATATACGGCGATCCCGGGCCGCATTCAAGCCTGCACGAAGAGGCAAGGTTCCGCCGCAGCATGCGGAAATGGCGCCAGGTAACAACCGGCAGCTCCCGGGCCGGCGCACCCGCCCCTTGGGCTCACTCCAGATCGACCCGCACGTCGAAACCCACCTCGAAGAGCCGCCGCCAGGGAAGGTGAATGGCGCTGACGCGGACGTCGCGGACGAGCCCGGACCTGACAAAGAGATCGCGCAGCTCGGCTGCCGAGCGGCCCAGATGGGTGCTCACCCGGCTTTCGATGCGGGCGGCCTTGTCCTCAGGCAGGCGCTCCATCGTGGGAAGGAGGTCCATCGCGGGCAGGTCCTCAACCATGCAGCGCGTGCGCTCGCGGCCCTGGTATCGGTCATCATCCAGAAATCGGAGGAACAGGAACTCGGCCTGGGCGGCCCGCTGCTCCCTCGTAGGCCCGGCGCGCAGGGCAAGGACCCGGATCATGGCCTGGGAGAGGACCGTCCCCAGCGTGTTGCCGGCGGTGTTCCATCCGCCGTAGGCGGCAAGTTCCGCAGCCTTCGGCTGCCGCAGCAGGAGGTCCCCGAGGGCAATGTCGGCCGCGTTGACGAAGGCCACGTCGGCAAGCGCCACGGGCCGGCCCGTGGCCAGCGCCGCCAGGATCGCCCCGACGAATTCCACCGGGTGCTTTCCGGGCGACTCCATCTCCCGGCGCGTGGCGCGGAACCCCTCGGTGCCGAAGAACTCCTCCAGCCACTGATGAAACTTCTCCGGCATCCCCGCCCGGACCGCCTCCAGCCCCCGGAGGTTCATCCACTGGCTGTCCCCGTTCCCCTGCCGCTCGATCGGCGCGTTGAAAAACAGGATGAGGTCCGCCTCCTCCTCCGAGGTCGCCACGGCTCCCCCCAGCGGCGCCAGGTGCGCCTTCAGGAGCTCGCTCAGGGGCCTGTCCTCGTAGGCCGTCACGATGGCAGGGCCGGTCGCGCCGGAGTACCTCGGCCAGACGCGCGGGGCAAAGCCCGCCTGCCGGCAGGCGAAGCGCGCCAGCAGGAGGCAGCCGATCTCGTCGGCTCCCGGATAGGTGATCGACCGGTCCCCCAGCCCGCGGGCGCGGATGAGCGCCTGCAGGCTGCGCGCCTCGGCGACGTTCCACCCGTAGTCCGCCGTGTCGTCCTGCGGGAGGATCAGGTAGTCGAACACACCCTCGCCGGCCCAGTCGATCATCGCGCGGTTGACGGCGTGGTTGCGGGCGCGCCCCCGCCTGTAATCCCGGTAGACCTCGTCGGGAACCTGGCCCCGCAGGGAATCCCGAGCCGTTATCTCCTCGGGCGAGGCCTCCCCGAGCTCCGCCTTGTGCTCGAGCGAGGAGAGCCGGAACATCCGGCTGCCGAACTCGGCCCAGTAGGGCTTCTCCTCCTCGCTCGAGTTCGACCGGTTGATGCGCATGACGACGCTGG
>CAYNLL010000246.1:0-5329 GCA_964398015.1 uncultured Opitutaceae bacterium
AGGACGACGCCAAGGCCCCGAGCCCGCGACCACCGGATGGCATTCTCTATCGGGGTGAGCGCCGCCGCATCGAGCGTGCCGTCAGGCGCCAGGCATTCGCGGAAATCGACCGGCAGGCGGATGTGGTCAAACCCGTGGCTGGCGATCCAGGCGACGTCGGCCTCGCCAAACCACGGGGCGGCGTAGCTGGCCTTGTCGCCGTTCTGCGACAGCCAATGAGAGATGTTTACTCCCTTCTTGAAGGAGTAACTCGGCTCCGCCGAGGCCTGGGCCGCCGTGACCGAGGCGGAGATAAAGAGGGCGATCGCCGGCAGGAGGAGTCTGCCGAGCAGGTTGGGGGTTGTCGTTTTCATTCGGAAAGGCGCCGCGGCTCGCGCAGGGCCCCTTGGTCCCGGCGTCCGCGGGACGGGGCAACACGCAGTTAAGCCCTCCGCGGAGGAAACTCAAGCCGCGCTACCGGGTCGCGGGCGGCACGCCGTAGCCGAAGCGCTCCAGTATCCGTCCCGCCGCCTCGCTCCGCAGGAAGGCGATGTAGCGCGCGGACTCAGGGTTGGCCCCGCCGCGCACCGTGATCACGGCGGCCTGGGTGAGCGCGTCGTAGAGGCCCGCAGGCACCTCGGTCCACCGGCCCCTTCCCTTCAGCCTGGGCGAGAGCACCGCCGAGAGCGCCACAAATCCCGCGTCGGCGTTGCCCGTCTCGACAAACTGGGTCGCCTGGGCGATGTCCTCGGCCGTGACCAGCTTGGGTTGGGCGGCTCCCCAGAGTCCGAGCCTCTCTAGCGCCTGCCGCGCAGCGCGGCCGTAGGGCGCGTCGACCGGGTTGGCCATGGCGAGGACCCGCACCGCGGGGTCGCGCACGGCAGCCGCCACGCTCGATACGTCCGCGCCGGGCCGGGTCGTCCACAGCACCAGGCGGCCCACCGCAAACGGCGTCAGGCTGGACGCGAGCGCATGCCCTGAACTCACGAGGCTCTGGGGAAAGGCGACGTCGGCCGAGAGGAAGATGTCGTAGGGCGCGCCGTTCGCCACCTGCGCCACGAGGCCTCCCGAGGCGCCGAAGGAGGTCGTGAGCCGAACCCCCGGGGAAACACGCCCGAACTCCTCATTGAGTCCCCCTAGGACGTACGTGAGGTTGGCGGCGGCGGCGATGCTCAGCTCACCCGCTCCGCGCGCCGCCGCCGCAAGGGCGAGGGCGACCAACGGTGCGGTCCGCCACCGCAGGCCCAGTCTCATGCCTTGTCCGGCGCGATAATCTTTAGCACCGAACGGACGCGGTTCAGCTCGCCGTGAAGGTGGCTCATGATGAAGGCGATCTCGATGGACCGCGATTCGGGAAGGTCACCCTGGGGTTCGATGGACAACCGCGTCTCGAGGGTCGAAAAGCGCCGTCCCACCTCGCGCAGTCCGAGGTCGAGCGCGTCCGACTTGAGGCGGCCCGTCTCGGTCGCCAGCTGCTTCCTGTCCGCTGACTGCGCACCGGCCTTGGCCTGGGTCAGCCAGCGCTCCATGGTTTCGAGCATCGAGCCCACCCTCGCCTTGTACGTCGCGATGTCGATCCCCAGGCGCCCCGCGGTCTCCTCGGGTTTCTCGATCTTCTGGAGGCCCGCGATTTCCGCCTTGATGATGTTGAGCTGCTCGATGACCCGGATCCTGTCCGCGGGCTTCACCATGTAATGGCGCACCCCCAGCCGAGCCGCCCTCACCACCGTAGCGCTGTCCGTCGAGGTGGTGCAGATGATGACCCTAACGTAACGGCATGCAGGAATGGATCTTACGCGCTCGAGCAGGTCGAGCCCGGAGATGGACGGAAGCTGCAGGTCCAGGAAGACCACGTCGAAGGGATGCCTCGGGTCCTCCATCAGCTTGAGCGCCGCATCGCCGTCCGACGCCGTCGAGATGCGATGGTCCCCCTCCGATTTGAGGATGTTCAGAAGCATCTCTCGGGAAGTCGCTTCGTCCTCAACAATTAGAATATTCACAGCGGGGGGATCTGGCCTTTCATTTCGGTAAAACACGCCCCGGTGTCAATCGTCCCGGCGCCCCGGAAATTGAGTCTCATTTCACGGCCGCCCAGACCCGCTGCACGTCATCGTGGTCCTCTAGCGCCTGAAGGAATTCGCCGACATCCGCGCGCGAGGCGTCGTCGAGCTCGGGAAAGGTCTTGGCCCTGTAGCCCAGCTCGCTCGTCACGAGCGTCCACCCGTGTGCCGTAAGCCAGGTGGACACGGCGTGGACGGCAGTCCGGTCCGTGATGAACCGGGCGCCGGCGTTGCCCTCGGGGATGTCGTCATTCTGAAGATGGGTGAGGACCTCAAAGTCGTTCGCGCCCGCCTCGATCGCCGCCGCCTCCAGGTCCGAGGCCGGGTCCGGGTGGTGGGCCTCCACGATGCCGACGTGGTCGAAAAGGAACTTGTTGCTCCCGGCATGCCCCAGGACTCCCCTGCGGAACAGCTGGCGCATGTCCGGGGCCGTCCTCTGGTGGTTATCCGTGTACACCTCCACGATGACCGGGACCTTGTGGGGCGCGTAGCCCTCGAATACGACGTGCTCGAGGGCATGCTTGTCGTCGCCGATGCCGGCGCCCTTGTTGATCGCCCGCTCGATGGCGTCGCGGGTCACGCTTGCCTTGCGCGCCTTTTCAACCGCGGCGAAGAGCCTGGCGTTGGCCGCGGGATCCGGGCCGCCGAGCTTGGCGGCAACCGTGATCTCCTTGGCCAGTTTTCCGACGACCTGGCCCTTCTTCAAATTGACGATCGCGCGTTTCGCGTGAAGCCATTGACGTCCCATGGAACTGTCAGGGCTAGCAGGCCGCCGCAGTCCGGGCAATTGCAAACAGTCCGGAATCTTGTGAGCGAAGCCGGCCCAGGGCGCCCGCTGCGCCTCCCGGGCCGGGCCGCGTCCCCTCCAATGATTTATTTGCGATTCGCCGGGGCCTCGGCGAACGTTCACAGCCCATTCATACAGGCTCCGGCATGCAGGCACCCGCAAACATCCAGGTCATCGGCGACGAGGTGGCCATCGCATGGCCCGACGGCGCCGAGTCCTTCATCCGCCAGGACCTCCTCAGGCGCGCGTCACCGAGCGCGGCGAACCAGGGCGAGCGGGATGTGTTCGGCAACCAGTACGGCGGGGGAGCGCAGGGTAGCTTCGCCGGCGTCCGGGTCGTGCGATGGGAGCAGATCGGAAACTACGCGATCCGCTTCGATTTTAGCGACGGCCACGGGACCGGGCTTTACACGTACGACTACCTGAGGAGACTCGGCGACCTCCCCTCCTAACGACACCCTCCCCATGGCGACCCTCCCCACCTTTCCCGCGCGCACCACGACACACGAGGTCGAGCTGGGATCCCTCCTCCAGCCGAAGTTCGGCTCGGACGGAATGATCCCCTGCATCACGGTGGACCACGCCACCGGCGAGGTGCTGATGTTCGCGTTCATGAACGCGGAGTCGCTGGGCCAGACGATCCGCACCGGCAAGGCCACCTACTGGAGCCGCTCGCGCGGCAAGCTCTGGGTCAAGGGCGAGGAGTCGGGCAACACCCTGCGGGTCGTGGACCTCTACGTCGACTGCGATCAGGACGTGCTCCTGCTCAAGGTCGAGAACGCGGGCCCAGGCGCGTGCCACAACGGCTACCGCTCCTGCTTCTACAGGAAGCTCGCGCGCGGGGCGAATCCCGACGAGCCCGGCAGCCTCGCGCTGGAATTCGCCGCGTCGCGCGCGTTCGATCCGGAAAAGGTCTACAAGAAACGGTAGCCCCGGGGGGCTCACGCCTCCGCGCCCTCGTCCAGGATCGTGATCATCAGCTCGGCGCTCGATGCGATCTGGCCGTCGACCGAGCAGCTCACCTCGGCGATCGCGATCTTACCGTTGCGGATCTTGGTGAGCTTCGCGTGGATCCGGAGCTGGTCGCCCGGGCGCACCGGCTTGCGGAACTTCACCTTGTCCGCGCTCATGAAGAATGCGGGCTTAGGCACCCAGTTGTTGCGCCGGATGATCAGCACGCCCGCCGCCTGCGCCATCGCCTCGAGCTGGAGCACCCCCGGCATCACGGGATTTCCGGGAAAGTGCCCGTTGAAATATGGCTCGTTGAAGGTGACATTCTTGATGGCCACCAGCTCGTCGGCACCCTTCATCTCGACCACGCGGTCGATCATCACAAACGGGTAGCGGTGGGGAAGCAGGTCGAGGATGCTCCTGATGTCGAGGGTCTCGACGTCGTCGGCCAGGGGCTGCTTCGCGGCGACCTTCTTCCTCGTCCCCTTCTTGCCCTCCTGCATGCGGTCGAAAAGGGCCTTTGTGAGCTCCGCGTTGATCGCGTGGCCCGGGCGAGTCGCGACAATGTGGGCCTTGAGCGGCATGCCGAGGAGCGAGATGTCCCCGACGATGTCCAGAATCTTGTGGCGCACGAACTCGTCCTTGAAGCGCAGCGCCTCCTTGGAGAGTATCTTGTCGCCCTTGATGACCACGGCGCAGTCGAGCGATCCGCCGCGGATCTTGCCGAGCTTGAGCAGCTCCTCGATGTCCTCGTAGATTGTGAACGTGCGCGCGGGCGCCAGCTGGGCGATGTAGGTCTCCGGGTCGATCGAAAGCGAGAGGTGCTGCGTGTGGATGCCGCGGTCGTCCGCCGACGTGCAGGAGATCTTCAGGCCGTCGTGCGGGATCGCGATGATCGAGGAGTTGCCGCGGGCCACGGAAACGGGCGCGTCCAGGACGTAGTACTCGCGGTCCTTGTCCTGCTCCACCGGCTCCCCCTCGATGATCAGATTCACGAACGGGCGGGCCGAGCCGTCGAGGATCGGCGGCTCCGAGGCGTTCATCTCCACTAGGACGTTGTCGACGCCGCAGCCGCTCAGAGCGCTCAGCACGTGCTCGACGGTGTGGATCTTCGCATGGCCGGACTGGATGGTGGTCGCCCGGACCAGGTCGGTCACATGGTCCACCCGTGGCAGGATCTCCGGGGCCCCTGTGAGGTCGACCCGCTTGAACACGACCCCGTGGTTCACGGGCGCCGGCTTCAGGACGAGCGTCACCGCTTCACCGGTGTGCAAGGCGTTGCCCTTGATTGATACCGGGCGCGACAGGGTCCGTTGTTTCATTGGAGGTTTGAACGCCAGTGTCGGCATGGGGTGCCGGGCAGCGCAAGCGCGGATCGTCGGCCCCGTCTGCCTTGACAGAGGCGGCCGTCTCCTTAGGACTGAACCTTCCAGAAATCAAACCGCCCCGCACGACACGACACGACGCCATGCCCGCAGCCAACGACATCCGCAAAGGTCAGGTTATCAAACATAACGGCGAGCCCCACCTCGTCATGGAGACGCAGCACCGC
>CAYNLL010000247.1:0-5309 GCA_964398015.1 uncultured Opitutaceae bacterium
CTCAGTCCCAAGTCGATTCCTATGGCGGGCGCGGCAAGCGACCTATCGGGCCGAGCAAGGTCGGGTCGGATGACCACCGAAAACAGTGGAAATATTTGGCCAAGATTTGGACAAAAGTTTATTTCTGGTTTGATTTCGTTGTGACTAGTTCTATCTTGTTCTCTGTTCTAACTCACTCATAACAACACAAATGCGCGGTTAGCGAACCAGTTGTGTTGTCAGGGCTCGGCGGTTCGAATCCCTCCCTCTCCGCCATTTTCAAAGGAAACGAGCTAGGGCGAATCACTCTACGTGGATTCGCTTTGGGGATTACCCCTTGGGAGAACGGGTGTGGAACCAATGAGACATGATGGACTCGTGGACACCATGCCGGGCCCGCCTTTCTTCACATCTCGGAATTCAAACGAGACGGCGAGGCGATCCCACCCCAATTATCCGGTATTCCCGCTCGAGCTGGAGGTCCCTAATGCGTCCCATTCCCCTTTGGTCGCCGGCCCCTTTTGGAATTCCATCAGGGTCCTCCACGCTCCCTTCTTCACCAGCAGCTCCTCAAAATGGACGTAGGCGTCCTTGGTTTGGCCGGACGCGTCCGTCGTGGAGTAGAGGAATATCCCCGTCTCATGGGCGGTGTTTTCGTCTCCCAGCCGCCGGCTAAACCTGAAGCGGACCTCGGCCTTCATCCTGCCCGCCTTGGTGTCCATGAAACCCTGCCTCCATTTGGCGGCCGCCTGTGCCAGCGGGATGGAGTACCCCTTGGATCCGTTCACAAGGACCCCGTCCTCGTGGAAGGTGGCGCAGTAGCCGTCAAAGTCGCCGTCCCGGACCGCCCGCGACACCTCCCGCCAGAACGCATCCAGCTCGGCAAGACGCCCGCTCCCGTCGGCGGCAGAAGCAACCCGTGCCCCGGCCGTCAAAAGCAGCAGGGATGCCGAGAGGGTTCGGATGAATCGGGTCGCGGGATGCATGCTTGGGTCCGGCCGTCAGCGTGAGGCGCCGGCTCGCGGTCAGGCTGCCCGCTCCCGGCGGCGGTTTCCAGTTGAATCCCGCTCGGGAAACTCGGCCGTCCGGGATCAGGGCACAACGCGCCCCTCGGAATCAAATCGCAGCAGGGTGCCGCGGGGATAGAAGTGATCGTCGCGCACGATCCCCTCGCCGAGCACGCAACGCTTGAGCCTCCCGTTTTCATGGAGCATGACCGCCTCGTTAAAGGCCCCGGCCCTGCAGAGAATGCCCTCGATGCGGGCGTCACGGCGCAGGAAGAACTCCTTCAGGGCCCCGTCGGGATAGAAAGCCGTCTGGATGCCCTTGGGCCCGCCGCTCCCCCGGCACAGGTGTCCCTGCACCTCCGCGTCGCCGGGAAACGCGCAGACCGTGACCACGCCCTGCGCATTCTGGAACACCCAGGTGTCGGCCGGAATCTTGAAGCGCCCCAGGTCGATCTCACGGGACGCCGTGAACCCGACGGGCACGCCGCTGGGCAGGACGTGGACCCATCCCCGCTTGCAGGGGCGCCCGCCGATGAGCGTGTCCTCCTTCAACACGCCGATGGCGACGCCGCCGGCATCCGTCCGCACCTTGCTGAACGCGACGCCCCTCTCCGTCACATCGTACTGCCACGGGAAGCAGCCGGCCACGGAAAGGGCCGCCAACGGCATGAGCAACACGAGCCTCGTGGGCCTAGGGAATTTCATCTGTGCCTCCCGGAGCAGGAGGCTAGCCTCCCGTCCCCCGCGAGAGAACTTCAGAGTGGGCACCCGCGCGACTAGCATCGCCTCTAATCCGGTGTATCATGCGGGCGCATTGGCCCGCCGGGCCCAGCCGCGCGCTCAGGGCCTCCCCCGGCCCGGCCAAGTCGCATGGCGCGTCCAGAAAGCGTCCTCGCGCCCGCCGTAGTAGGCGCTGAGAACCCTGTCCATGACCTTCGACGTCCGGCGCGCGGTCACGCCCGTGCTGGGACACGACCCGCGACCCAGCAGGTCGTCGACCACGCTTTGGATGAGCGGCTGGCCGACATGGGGCGGGTACGGGAGGTCAAAGGCCTGCGGTCCGGCCCCGTTCTCAAGCCTCAGGGGTTCGGACCTGAAGACGGGAAACGAGAGCTCTCCGTCCGTGCCGGTGATGCGCATCGTGTCGTCCCGGGTGGCGCTCGCGAAATTGCACGCGATCGAGCCCACCACGCCTCCGTCCGCGCGAAATGTCGCGCAGACCGTGTCCTCCACGGCGTACGCGGAGGCCACGTTTGAGGCCGCGCCGGTGACGTCGACCAGCGGGCCCAGGAAGAAATCGAGCAGATCGAGCGCATGGGATCCGACGTCAAGGAAATGCCCCGCCCCCGAGACAGCGGCATCGACCCTCCACATCGGCCCCTTTCGGTGGTGGGGCTCGGCGAGGCGGTAGGTTGCGCCGGTCGTCCGTCCGAGGGCCCCTGAATCCAGCAGCTCCTTCACTTTCACGAACATCGGCAGCCGGCGCCTGTAGTAGGCCACGAACAGCGGCAGCCGCGCCGCTGCAAAGGCCTCCACCATCCGGTCGCACTCGGCGCCGTGCCGCGCCATCGGCTTCTCGACATACGCGGGCTTGCCCGCGGCGGCCGCGGCGAGCGCGTAGTCGGCGTGCGTGTCGGGAGGCGTGGCGACGTAGACCGCGTCGACCTCGGGGTCCGCAATCAATGCGTCGGCCCTGTCATACCAGCGGGGGACGCCGTGGCGCCTCGCGTAATCCGCGGCGAGTGCGCCGTTGCGCCTCATGACGGCCACCAGCTGCGAGCCTGCCGCCTTGCGGAAGCCAGGTCCGCTCTTCACCTCCGTCACGTCGCCGCATCCGATGATGCCCCAGCGCACGCACGCGCGATCCCCGAAATGCGCCGATATGCTCATGCGGAGAGGTTCGCGCAGATGTGCGCCCGGGCGCAATCTTTGCGAGCGGCCCTCCCTGGCGCCCTAAAGCCCCGCGTGGGAGACGGGCGGCGCCGGCCACCGGGTCTGGTCCTGAGCGTAACCGGCGCTCTCCGGCGCCGCGCCGACCAGCTTGGTGGCGACAAAGTCCTTAACATCCCCCACCGTGCGGAAGGGACGCAGCTTCTCGTTCTCGATCGTGACCTGGAAGACCTCCTCGGCCAGGAACACGATCTCCAGCATCGTCAGGGAGTCGACTCCCAGGTCCTCGACCAACCTGAGGCTGTCGGGTTCACACTGCAGCTTTGCGCGGGCCGAGGGCTCCACAAAATGCTCGATCAGCCCGTCGATGATGGCCGGGATCTGGTCCAGGCTCCCCGTCCTCCGGAATTCCAAGGCGGCGGCCCGTGTCGCCGGCGAGCAGCGCCTGAGGGCTTCCCGCAGGCGGGCATCATCCCGTTCCGCAAACGTGGGCCCGGGCTCAACGTCAACGGCACCCCCGTTCATTTCATTGTGGGCTGCGTCTCTCATAGGCGATGTTGCATGTAACTGACTGCTCAGAACGGATAGGGTTCTATCATTAAACCCAGAATTACGTAAAATTATGTGAAATAAAGCCCTTGCGGCAGGCCGAGGCCCCGGCGTGCTCCGCGGTTTGGCCCCACGGGGATGCCGTTCGCCGACCTGTACCGAGGCGCGGGCGGCCATGGTGTCGAAAATCCTGGGGATCTCGGCGCATGAGGGATTGACGTTTCAAAGGGCTGAATGGTTTCCGATTGCAGTTTCCGCGCCACATACGGCCAAGCGGTATGACATCCGGCTGCCCGAAACCCGCTACCGCGGAACGCGGCACCGATCAGAAGGTCAGGGTCAGCGAAAGCGAATAGACCCGCCCCCGCCAGTCGCCGTAGGGCTGCACCCCCGCGCCCGAGGGATCGTCCGCGTACTTGGGCGGCTTCTCGTCGAGCAGATTGTCGACGCGCAGCTGACCGCGCACGCTGTAATGGGTGCTCTTCCACGGCAGCCACCGCCCCAGGTCCGACTGGAGGTAGCCATCGAACTGCCAGTAGGGGTCGACCTGGTTGCTGCCCTGCGCGGCCCACTCGATCTCAGGGAGGACGCGCGCATGGAAGTAGTGGCCGTCGAGGCCGAAGCCGTAGGCCTTGTTGGACCAGCTGGCCCCGAAGTTCATCCGCTGCCGCAGCAGTCCCGTCGTCCCCCCGTCAGGGTGGTCCAGCTCGTCCACGACCGGCGAATCGGCGATCTCCTCCAGGTCGTAGCGCTGGTAGTAGATCCAGCGCCAATAGGCCTCAAACGTGCCCCCAAGGCATTCCGTCCATGCATAGTCGACCGAGGTGTTCCAGTTCTCCGAGTGGCGCCACGCGGCGTTGACGTTGCCCGTGAGCACGGAGACGACGGGGCCCACGCTGTAGGGATCCCCTGGGGAGAGCGGGGCGCGGACGACCCTTTGCGGGTAGAGATTCTCCAGGTCCACGACCTGCTGCGGGCCCAGGAACACCTCCTCGCCGGAGGTGTTGGTGTCCACGAAATCAACCGAGGCGCGGAACCTGTGGACGCCCCCGCGCTGGTAGATCACCCCCACCGTCTGCGTCACGGCCGCCTCGGGCTCCAGGTTCGGATTGACGGCGTTGCTCGCCTGGACCGTCTCCTCCTCGTTGCCCCTCAGGGGGTCGAATATCTGCGCCCCGGTGGTGGCCCCCGTTCCCGCGATCGAGTTCTCCCCCGCCTCGAGGTGGCTGAAGTAGTCCGACGGGAAGCGGTTCGAGGTCGCATAGGTGGCCCTCAGCGAGAACCCTCCCGCCAGGTCGACCTTCAGCGCCCCGGTCGGCGCGAAGTTTGACTCGTTGGCGAGGTCGGACGGCGTGTAGCGGGCTGCCAGGTCGGCCTCGACCTTGAGGATCCAGCTCGGGAGCCACCTGGCCGGGAGCAGCGGCGCCTGAACCTCGCCGAAGCCACTGAACCTGACGAGGGAGCGGCCCACCCAGGTGTCGAGGGGAAGCAGCTGCGAGCCGTCGCCGTAGCGCAGGTCCTCGACGTAGGTCGCGAGGCGGGCGTACTGGTAGTCGCCTCCCAGCGTGACCGAGCTTGTCCCCGTCGGGAGCGCGAGCGCCGGATTTGCGATCCGCACGGACGCGTCCATGGTGTCGTAGTCGCCGAGGGTGGCGAAGCTGCCCTCCGGGCCGAAGAAGACGAGGGCCTGGTCGTAGAACTGCTGGGGCGGCCCGTAGACCTGCGTGTCGCGAAGGGGATTGTAGATTCCCTCGTCGACGAGCTGCTGCCACCGCGTGGTGTCCACCCCCTCGATGCCCCGGTACCGCGTGACATCGAGGCCGTATTGCGCGTCGGCCGAGACCTGCCAGCCGTCCCAAAGGCGCACGAGCACGCCAAACACCG
>CAYNLL010000248.1:0-5298 GCA_964398015.1 uncultured Opitutaceae bacterium
CAGCACCAACACGGGGCCTGCGTGAGCCTTGAATAAGGGGTCTCGTTTGTCATTTTTCATACACGAAGGGGGCGGGGCGGTTGCATGGGGCGAGAAAAGGCTCCCACGTGCCACTGAGGATATCTTATGGCTCCCAGTAGCGAGACTGATACGTCGGCCCCGGAGAAGTCTGTCGCTGCGTCTTCCGCCCTTTTTGAAACCGACGCTCGGTCAGCCATGCAGGACATTTGGGGGAGCCTCTGGTAGCGTTTCCGTGTGAAAGCTGACAGCAAAGAGTGGCCGTCCGCCCGAACTGAGGGGTGAACCGTTCCTTGCCTTGGCCGGATTGCATCGGGGCCGGCAAGCGGGGCCCCGGTCAGCGCTCCGGCGCGACCATTCGCAGGATCGAGGGGAAGCTGCCTCCAAGAGGCGGGCTGGTCGTCACCGCTCCGGTCGGCCATCTGACGCGCACCTGCCGCAACGGATTGCGTTCCGAGGAGCCGAAGAACATGGCGGCGGTCGACTGGCTGTAGTAGCCCGAGCCGGCGCAGACTTCGCCGGTTTGGGTGGTGCCGTCGGCATACTCGGCCGTCACGCGCGCCCCCACCGCGTGTGGGTTGCCTGGCATCCCCTGCAGCACGACGCGAAGGGAGTGCAGTCCCGCGGAGCCCCGGTTGTGAAATGCGAGCGTCGCTTCGGCGTTCCGCGAGACCAGGAAGCCCGGCCAGCCGTCGTTGCCGACGTCGAGCTCCGCGAGCGCCTTTGCATCGCCGGGCACCACAAGCCCGCTTTCGACTGGCGGCACCGGCGAAAAATGGCCGTGGCCGTCTCCCCGGAGCAGCTGGCTCAAGCCGCCGTCGAAACGGCCGATCGCCGGCGCGGGCGCGTAGGAATTCTGCGCAATGTAGATGTCGGCATGCCCTTCGCCTTCGAGATCGCCGGCCACGATGCCGTCGGCCGGGGCGATTTGCGCGATGCGCGGCAGGGGCTCGAAACGGTATGTCCCGTCCGGCTGGCTCAGGAAAACGCCGCTGCGCAGCTCCGTGGCCGCCATGCGCGTCGCCGCGGCGAGCCGGTCGGCGCCCAGGAGTTCCGGCAGCGTCGCGCGGGCGTAATCGTTGTTCCATCGGTAGCGCCTGAGCACGGAGGGAATGGCGGCGCCCAGGTCCGAGCGGCTGCGCCACGGATACAATTGGCCGTTCTCATAGTACGCCTCGACGGTCTCGTCGGAGCCGCGGCCGGCAAAATCGCCGGAGTAGAGCAACGCAGGATGTTCCGGATCGGCGTGGTATTGCGTGTTCAGGCCCACGTTCCCCACCACGTAGTCGGGTCGTCCATCGCCATTGAAGTCCGCCGTCGCGATCGACTGCCACCACCCCGTCCCCGCCGAGGCGAAGCCCGCCTTTTCCGTCCAGTCCTCGAACCTCTTCCCGCCGACGTTGTGGAAATACTTCACCTGGCCCCATTCGAGCGTCAGCAGCAGGTCCGGCCAGCCGTCGCCGTCGACGTCGCTCCAGAGTGCGGAGGTGACCATGCCGACGTGGCGCAGCATCGGCGCCACCGCATCGGTGACGTCTACAAACCGTCCCCCGCGGTTCGCCAGAAGCACGCTCTCCGGCGGCGCCGGATATTGCCCGGGGGAGACCCTCCCCCCGATGAAGACGCCGAGCCGCCCGTCGCGTTCGAAATCTGCGGCGCAGGCTGCGCCCGCGCTGATCGACAGCGGCGGGAGCGCGCCGTCGGGCGCCGGCCGGAAGTGTCCGTGCCCGTCGTTCAGGAAGAGGCGCGGCTGGTACTCGGGCGCCCCCGCGGGCAGGCTGGCTCCGCCCGCCGTCACGAGAAGGTCGGCCCTTCCCTCGCCGGTGGCGTCAAACAGCAGGAGCGGCCCGTCATCCACCTCGGGCGGCGCGGCAAGCGCCGGCGATTCCGCGGGCGCCCAGGCCACCTCCCCCTTCGGCAAGAGGACTCGCCTTGCCTGCCTCGTGGTCGCCCCGATGCACACGCCGTCGCGCCCACTGCCGTCGAGGTCGCCCACGGCGATCGCGGGCCCTCGGCGGTTGAAGCCCGCCGGGAGCAGCCGCTGGTCGAGAAACTCGTCGTAGGCGTCCTCCTGCGCCGTCCAGCGGAGATTGGCGGCCAGGCCCATCTCCGCAAACCGGGGCTCCGGCTTCGGCGCCGGCGCCGGGGCCGCCAGGGGCCCCGAGGGCTCAGTGATGATGAACCGCCGATCCGAGGGAAGGTTCTGAAACGTCTGCACCGCGCCGCTCGGCCACGCCACCGTGAGCCGCCGGATCACCGCGTCCGCCCCCATGCCGAAATGGACGATCGGCTCGCTGCTCGACATGAACCCGCGCCCGAGCGCCAGGGTCCGGACCTGGACGCCCGACGCGCTTTCAAGCGTCACCTTCGCCCCGATGCCGAACCGGTTGGACCGGGTGCCGCGCAGCGCGCAGACGACCCGGTGACCGGTGTCGCTGCCGTTGCGCAGCAGCGTCACCCCTCCCTTGTAATTGCTGTACACGATGTCCATGTTGCCGTCGCCGTTGAGGTCTCCCAAGGCCGCCCCGAAGCTCACCCCCCTCTGGTCCAGCCCCCATGCGCTCGATGCGTTCTCGAAGCGCAGGCCGCCGAGGTTGCGAAAGGCCTGGTGCGTCTCGGCGAAAACAGGGCTGTTGCGCGCGATCTGTTCGCGGGCGATCGGGCTGGCGGCCATGGACCGGCGCGCGACCAGATCCTGGTTGTGGATTTCCCGATACATACCGTTCGTTACGAACAGGTCGGCCCGCCCTTCGTTGTCCAGGTCCTCCCAGAGCGGAGCCCAGGTCCATCCGGTTGCGTCGAGCCCGGCGAGGTGCGCCGCCTCCAGGCTCCTGCCGGTCCCGGTGTTCAGGAATAGGGCGTTGCTGGGAAACTGCCGGACTTCGTCCGAGCCCTCCTCGGGGACGCGCATGCGTGCCCGTGACTCTGCCATCGCGCGCTGGTCCTCGACATGGCCGGGTTCCGCCATGTCCGCGACGAACAGGTCGAGCCGGCCGTCATTGTTCACGTCGCCGAGGTCCGAGCCCATCGACGAATAGGGCGAATGCGGGATCACGCGGGCGATGACATCCGTGAACGTGCCGTCGTGGTTGTTGCGAAAAAGCGCGTCGGGAACGGCGAAGTCGTTCGCGACATACAGGTCCGGCCATCCGTCGCCGCCGAAGTCCCACCAGACCGCCGAGTTCCCATGCGCCCGGACCGGGGCGACACCGGCACGGTCCGTCACGTCGGTGAACGTGCCGTTTCGGTTGTTGTGGAAGAGATAATTCCGCTGGCCCTCCGGATGGGCCGTCGCGTCGAGCACATTGGTTTGGATGAAGACGTCGAGCCAGCCGTCGCGATCGTAGTCATAGAAATAGGCCATGACGCTGCCGTCCGTCACGTCGAGGCCGTACGCGTGCGCCTCCTCCTTGAACGTGCCGTTGCCCTGGTTGATGTAGAGCAGGTTCGGCGCATTGTACCGGCAGACGTAGATGTCCAGAAGGCCGTCGTTGTTCACATCGACGAATGTCGCGCCCTGCTTCCATATCATGGCGGCCGCGCCGTGGTCGCCAACCCCGGCCTTTTCCGTGACGTCCTCGAACTTCCAATTGCCGAGATTGTGAAAGAGCCGGCAGCTCCCGGTCTTGCTCACGACAAAGATGTCCGGGAGGCCGTCGTTGTCATAGTCGCCGATGGCCACCCCGGTGCCGACAGACCCGAGATCGAACTCACGCGAGAGCCGGCCCCAGATCGCCGGATCGTCGTAATCGTTTTCGGTGCGCAGGCCGCTTTCCTCGGGGGGGATGATCGTGAAGAGGGTCTTGCCCCGCGGGCCGGGTTGGGGGGCGAGCGGCCGCTCCTCGATGCTCCCGTCCCTTGCCGGGGACGGTTCGGCCGCGGCCCGGATCCCCGTGACCCATGCGAGCGCCGCAAGCACGCCGGCCAGCATCGCGCGTGAGCGAGCTCCATGCCGCGCCCGGCCGGACCCGGGGAGAGGTTTCGAGCCTTGCATGGTGCTTCAGGGGGTCTGGCGCACGACGCCGCCCGGGCTCACGACGACCGGGCCGACCCAGCGGGTGTCGGACGCCTTGATCCAGGAATCATCGATACGGCTGGGCCTCGGCTCTCGGCCGTAGGCCTGGTCGTCCATCCCCTCAAAGGGCAGCGGCTCGACCTGCCAGCCCTGGCCCACGTGGAAGTCGGCGTCCTTGTCCCAACCGACCACATGGAGGAAAAAGTCGCGCGTCGTGCCCGGCGCCGGCGGCGGAAGCCGGGCGGCATCGAACGACAGCGCCAGCTCATCGCCGCCGTCGAGCAGAACCAGCCGGTCGTCGCGCCGCGCCACGAGATTGCCCACCGCGCCGTAGCGGGTGAACCAGCCGGCCGGCGTCCGGTCCCAGGGTGGCGTCGGCGAGACCTCCGCGTAGATGGGCGTCAGCGGAAGTGACGCCGGGAGGTCGGCGTAGCGGCTGTAGCCGCGCCAGTGCAGATCGGTGCGCTCAGGTTGCAGGCTGTAGTCGCGCGTGTCCGCCGCGCCGGCCCTCTCGCACATCAGCGCGCAGTCCCAGTAGATCTCGAAGGCCGTGGAGAGCCTGAGCCGCCGCGTCCCGGCGGGCAGCTTGTCCTCCAGGTCGACGAGGATGGTCTTGGTCTTTCCGGCGGGAACCCCGACGTCGACGTCCAACTTTTGCCAGGTTCCGTCCGCAAGCTCCGCTTCGAGCACGGGGAACGGGAACGGCAGCGTCGGATCCAGCGACGCGGCGATGTTCGCCATCCCGCCGCCGAAATGGAGCCAGCCGGTCAGCGCAAGCACCAGCGGACGCTTCAACGGCAGCGGACCGAAATCGAGCGTGACCGAAAACGGCTCGGCGAGGCCGCGCAGCTGCGGCCGGCGCAGGCGCACCGGGGAAACCATCTGGTTGTCAACCCGGGCCAGCGCCGCCGTGACGTCGAGGCCGTCGCTGCGCTCCGCATGCCGGGGCGTGGCGAGCGGACGCAGCGTCCAGAGCTCGTGCGGCGGGAACGGCGGGGCGGCATGCATCTTGCTCGTCGGATAGACGAGGGTGCCGCGCGGGTGGTCGACGGCAATCAGCCGGGCTTCGTCCAGGTAAAGCACCTCGCGCAGCTCGTCGGTGACGCGGATTTCATAGGCGCCGTTGCGCGCCGGAAACCTCGTCTCATCGCCGAGCGCCAGCAGCTCCTCCGGGTCGGCCGGCACGAGCCGTTTCTCGTCCTGCGGCAGCCCGAGCGGGGCGGCGCCGAGGATGTCCGTCACGAACTTGAACCCCTGCCCGTCCC
>CAYNLL010000249.1:0-5295 GCA_964398015.1 uncultured Opitutaceae bacterium
TCGTGGAGAAGGCGGCCGAGTACTGCCACCACCTCTCCGAGAACTGGCGCCAGGCGTCGAAGAAGGTGTCCGAGTTCAGCCCGATCGACCTGGTCGCCGTCGCGCAGGAGGTCAAGCACGTGATCTTCTTCGGGAGCCCCGCCGTGCACGTTACCGGTGCGGCCGAGGCGTGGATCCTGGGCTCAAGGTACGAGCTCATGCGCGTGTTCCAGAACCTCCTGAAGAACTCCATCGAGGCGGGGGCGGAGCGCGTGGTGGCCGACTTCGCGCAGAGGGACGGCAGCGTCTGCATCGACGTCTCGGACAACGGCCCAGGGATGGACGAGGAGCGCATTCACCGCGTGATGCACGGGGGGTTCACGAGCAAGGAGAACGGAACAGGTCTTGGGCTGAGCATCTGCCGGCACCTCACCGGGTCGCATGGCGGAACGTTCCGCATTGAGTCGGAGCTCAACGTGGGCACTACGGTGCGCCTCACGTTCCCGTCGACAAAAGGGACCTGAGCGCCCTCCTTGAATGAGGCGTAGGCGAGTAAAGATAACAGGAATCGGTCCAGTAACACCCGCAGGAGTCGGCCGCGAATCGTTTTGGAAGGGAATCCTTGAGCCCGTCAGCCGGGTCTCGGTCCTTAAGCCGTTCTACGAGGGCTCCGGCACGTTCACGGGGGCGGAGGTGAAGCTGCTGCGCCTCGAGCGGCACCTGATCAAGTTCCAGGCCAAGCGAATGCCGCGCCACACGCAGTTCGCGATCGTTGCCGCCGACCTGGCCCTCAAGGACGCGGGGCTCTCCTACGCCGACGTCGGAGCCCTCCCGTCCGTGGTCATGGTCGGTGCGGCGCTGATGGACTTCGGGATCATCAACAAGGCGGTAGAGCTGATCGTGCGGAAGGGCATCGTCAACGCGATCCCCTCGTCGCTCTTCACGGCGTCGGTGAGCGCCGTGCCGGGGGCGATCTGCGAGCTGATCGGGGGCAATGTGCGCGCGATGGCCCTGCAGTCGGTCTGCTGCTCGGGGATGGACGCGATCGGGCACAGCGCGGAGATGATCGCCTCCGGCGAGGCGGAGATCGCGATCTGCGGGGGCACGGAGGCCCCGCTGCATTTCCACCCGATGGTCGAGCTGAGGCTGGGGGGGCTGGCCCCCAGCAACCCCGAGCACCCGGAGCGCCAGTGCCGGCCCTTCGACCTGTGGAGGACGACCGGCGCGATAGGGGAGGGGGCCTGCGTGCTCGTGCTGGAGCCCGAGGAGAGCCCGAGGCCGGGCTATGGGTTTGTCAGCGGCTATTCCTACGTGAGCGACTCCCGGGACGAGCTCTGCGGCGGGCTCCACCGGTCGATCGAGCTCGCGCTGGCCAACGCCCGCATGAGGCCGTCCGATGTCGATTGCGTGAACACCTGCGGACCCGGCCACAGGCTGATCGACGCCGCCGAGGCGGGCGTGCTCGGGCGCGTGTTTGGCGAGAGGCTGGGCGCGCTGCCGGCCTACTCGATCAAGGGGGCGATCGGCAACCCGCTCGGGGCGGCGGGAGCCATCCAGGTGGGGTGCGCCGCCCTGTGCATGCGCGAGGGCCTCATCCCGCCGACGGTGAACTGGCAGTACCCTGACCCGGCCTGCCCGCTCAACCTGAGCGCCCGCGCGCGGCACCTGGACCATTGCGTCACGCTGGTCGACGCGCACGGGATGGCCGGAACGAACGCATGCTTAGTGATACAAAAATAGGCAACCAGTCGCCGCTGCTCGCCGTGGGTGCGGCGGTGGCGGTCGGGTTGATCTCGCTGTGGGCGAACCCCCAGCGCAGGATCAACCAGAGGTTTTTCCTCGTCTCGGTGCACGTGTCCCTGTGGCTGCTCCTGCTGTACGGGAGCCTGAGCGGGGGCGAGGGGGGCGCCTCCTGGCTGAAGCTGACCGCGGCCGTGGGCGCGGCGGTCTGCCTCTCCATCTGGCTCCTTAAGGAGGCCATCCTCCACGAGGACGAGAAGCTGGTGCACGCCCTGCGCCGCGGCAGGTACTGGATCGTCGCGGTCGCCGCGCTCGCCGGCCTCTGCTTCACGCGCTACTTCATCCCCCCGGAGTCCACCTCGCAGGCGCCGATGTTCGGCGCCGGCTACTACATCTTCATCGGGGGCATCGTGTGCCTCTACGTGATCCTGAGCGGAGAGGCCATCATCCAGGTCCGCGCGCAGACGGGAATCAGCCGGATGGAGCTCCAGATCTTCCTGCTCGGCGGAAGCCTGGCGGCCGGCGCCATCCTGCTGCTGATGACGCTGCGCACGGTCCTGGGGTTCACCTGGCTCATCCGGCTTCAGCCCGTGGTCATCATCGCGCTCTACGCGACGATGGTGGTGGCGATCACGACCCACCGCATCTTCGACGCGCGCCAGCTTGTCCTCTTCTGCGTGCGCAGGCTCGCCGTCACGGCGCTCTTCGCGGCAATACTCTACGGCCTGATCGTCGCCTTCGGCTACGTCTTCCCGGAGATGCTGGCCTTCTTCGTCGCCACCGGCGTGGCGCTCGGGTTCTCGGGCTGGCTCAACCGCCGCTTCATGGGGACGATGTTCAGCTCGTACCCGCGGGACATCTCCGCGCGGCAGGCGGCCCACAACGCGGCCCGGCGCGAGAGCCGCGCCGAGAACCTGGAGAAGGTCTTCCAGACGATCCTCAAGGGCTGGTCGCAGTCCAACCAGGCGCTGATCCTGAGCGGCAGCCAGGAGACGCTCGAAGGGGGAGGAATCGCGGTCAACAAGGACGCGAGCGAGCTGCAGCTGCTCAAGTCCCTGCGCTGGGTGACCCCGGAGCGCCTCATGCGCGAGAGGGGGTCCCCGGAGCGCGGCAAGCTCAGGGACTTCCTGAGCACCCACCATCTGGGGGCCGCCGTCTACGAGGAGGGGCCGATGCTCACGCTGATCGTCGGGGTGGGGGTCTCGTTCTCCCGCCAGCCCGTGACCTATCCGCAGATCACGCAGCTGGTCGAGCTCACCTCGATCATCGAGGGCGCGCTGACGCGCTCCCAGCTCTCGGCGAAGGCCCAGCGGGCCGAGCAGCTCGCGACCGTGGGCCTCCTTGGCGCCAGCTTCGCCCACGAGATCCGCAACCCTCTGGTGACGATCAAGACCTTCGCGCAGCTTCTGCCCGACCATTACGGCGATCCCGGGTTCCGCTCCAAGTTCTTCCGGCTGATCGGCGACGAGGTCTCCCGCATCGACCGGCTGATGCAGCAGCTGCTCGATCTGGCCGCACCGAGGTCCTACACCTCTGAGGTGCTGGAGCTGCACTCGGTGCTCAAGTCCAGCCTTGAGCTGGCCAGCGGCCTGGCGGCCAACAAGGGCGTGGCGATCCTCACGGAATTCAACGCCTCGCCCGACAAGGTGATGACCGACCCTTCGGCGGCGCGGCAGGTCCTGCTCAACCTCTGCTTCAACGCGATCAACGCGGCCGAGGAAAGGCCTGGCGACCGCTGGATAAAGGTGGCGACGCGCAACGTCCCCAATGCCGTCGAGATGATCGTCAGGGACAGCGGGCGGGGGATCGCGCCGGACATCCGCGCGCGCCTGTTCCAGCCGTTCCAGACGACGAAGGCGTCCGGATTTGGCCTTGGACTTGCGATTTGCAGTGACATCCTGTCCGGCCTCGGAACCCCTATAAGAGTCGATCCCTCGGTTGAAGGAGAAGGAGCCACCTTCCGCGTCACCTTTCCATGCCCTCCGTCATAGTCCTATTGACTGCCGACACCGCTCTGGCGGATTCCTGGGAGCGCCAGCTCCCGGCGGGCAAGACCGTGCTCAGGCTGGGCGCGCATGCGCTCACGGGGGAGTCGCCGTCAGGCCTGTCGGCCGCCGTGGTGCTCGATGCCGCGGCGGAGAAGCTCCTTCCGCGCGGCCTCGAGCGCTGCCCGACCCTCTACGTGGGCGAGCCCGGAAGCCAGCCCTTCGAGCGGGCGCGCCTCGAAGGCCGTGCCCGCGTTTACCTCTCGTATGAGGAAAGTTCCCGTCGCCTCACGGAGTTCCTCCCTCTCCTCGAGGAGATTGCGGAGCAGCAGTCGATGCTCAACCTGCTGATGGAAAGGGCGAGGCGGTCCGAATCCGCGAGGGTCCCATCGCGGTCCGCGCCCCCGTTCGCCACGGCGGATTCGGTCGAACTCTGGGATTTCCTGTACGGCGCGATTGAGAGCATTGAAAACCGCGAGCGCCTCCTCACTGAGTTCCTTCGCGCCTCACGCCAGCTTTTCAAGGCATCGCGCGTCGAGTTCTTCTTCCGCGAGGCGGACACGTTCCGGGCCGAGCGTGGCGAGGCGTTCTTTCCCGCCGACGACGCTATTGTCGGGTTTTTCGAACGCCATCCGATCATCGTCGACGGGCCGAGCTGGGAGGGGTCGGACGACCCCGTGGCCGAGCTTGCCGTGCGCAAGCGCCTTGCCCTCTGGGGTGCCCGGATGGTCGTACCCGTGCACGAGAACGGCCGCCTGCACGGACTGATCGCCGTGGGGGTCCGGGACGACGGGCAGGCCTACGACGAGCAGGACCGGGCGCGCGCGGTCAGTTTTGCGCGGCTGCTGAGGCAGTTTGTCTCAAAGGCGAGCAGCGTGAGCCGGCTTGCCGCAGCCTCCGAACAGATGTCACTCATGGGGAAATACTTCCCAAAGACGCTTCTATTGGGAGCGGGAGAGTCCGCGCCAGCGAGTGTGCCGGTCGCCGTGCGCGACCTGATAGGCCGGGTCGGGCGCTCGCGCAAGGACGGACGACTCGCGCCCTCGGAGGGGCAGCCCTTCCGCGCCAGTGCGCGGGCAATCGAAGAGACAGGCGGGGTCTGGGCCGTCTGGCAGGAGGCGAGCGCCGAAGTGCGTGACGGCGCCTCCACAAGGAGGGCGGAGCGCAGCGAGATGCTCCGCGAGTTTGGCCTGACGCTCGGCCATGAGCTCGGCAACGCGCTCGTCACTCTCGCGGCACTCCGGCAGCTTCCCGCCGACCAGATCGTTCCCGCGCCCCTCCTCGACGCTCTCCGCTCGGAGGTTGCACGGCTAGACTCGCTCAACCGTGTGGTCGTGCTCATGCAGAACCTGCACGAGGCGGTCCCGAGCCTCGTCGACATGCGAGACCTTGCGCGGGAGGTGGGACACGCGCGAGGGATCACGGTGAAGGTGGGGCCCGACCCGGTGATGATTTCCGTCGCGCGAAGCCTCATCGAATTCGCCCTGCGCGTGCTTGTCGAGACGGTCTCGGAGAACCGGCCCCGGGGGGCCTCCGACGACCTGACGCTGCAGCTGCGCTCCACAGGCTCCGGGCCCGAGACCACGGTCCT
>CAYNLL010000250.1:0-5288 GCA_964398015.1 uncultured Opitutaceae bacterium
AAGCGTTCGAAGTTTCATCGCTGTTTCGGAATGCCGCCCGGGCGCCTAGCGGCGCCTCTTGGTGTACCAGTAGCCGATGCCGAAGGCGCCGACGAGGAGCGGCGTCGCCAGCAGGTTGACCGCCAGCAGGCCGTTCTCCAGGCGGTCGATGCCCTCGCGCAGGGCGAGCCGGATCCCGCGCCGTTCGCCCCGGAGCTTGGCCGCCTGCTTCTGGAAGTCGTCGATCGCGCGCTGGGCCTCGGGCGTGGCGAGCAGCTTGCCGCCCTCGTTCTTCGTGCCCTGCAGCTCGGTCAGCTTGCCCTGGACCTCGGTGATCTGGGCCTCGAGGGCCGTCAGCTTCTCCTTGTACCGCTCCGAGGCGTCGGCCGCCATTTTCTTCACCACGGTGAACTCGCGCACCGAGTTGCCCTTGCCGCGGATGGAGATCAGGTCGCGGGAGCCCGCGAGGAAGTCCAACGAATTCGCGGCGAAGGAGAGATTGTCGTTGATCGGCTCGGCCGCGGTGCGGCCCATGAAATTCATTTTCCGCACGCTGTAGTCGTCGAACAGCCAGTCGGTGTCGGCGACGACGATCAGCGTCGAGGAGGTGGCGGACTGCTTGAGCGAGGCGGGGGCCGGCGGCGCCTTGGCGGCGGCCTTCTCGTCCTTCTTGTCCGCCGGCGGGGGCTCGGCGTCCTTCGGCGGCCCGTCGGGAAACGCGGTCCGGAATCGGCCCGTGATGAGCGCGGCGATCGTCCGCTGGCCCGAGGGCGTGACCTGGCGCGCCACCTCGTCCGGCTGCGCGAATTGCAGGGCGGCGACCGGCACGTCGCCGGCCTTGGCCGAGGTCTGGATGAGCGGGGTGAACTTGAGGTCCGTCCCGGGCTTGAGCGCGATGCTGCCCGCTTCGACAAAGAGGGCCGAGGCCAGCTGCGCCGTCGGCAGCTCCTTGGAGTTGAAATCGCCCTGGCTGGGGTTGATCCAGACCGGATAGCGAACCCGCGAGCCGTCCCGCAGCTCCACCTCCTCCGCGTTCTCGAGGTCCCCGACGACCTTCTGCGGATCGTAGGCGATGCCCCAGCCCCCGAAGAGGACCGGCAGGTCGCTCGAGACGTTGGGCTGCGGGCCGCCGAACATCGCGGCCTGGCCGCCCTGCCGCTTGAAGAACACCGACGAGGGGTCGACCGCCAGGAACACCGGCTTCGCGGAGAGCAGGAACTGGTCGATCGCGAACTGGAGCTTGGGGGAGAGGTTCTGCGGGTGGATGATCGCCAGAACATCGAGGCCGGCCGGCAGCTCGGTGGCCGAGGCCTCCATGGGCACGATCTGGTAGGTCTCCTCCCACTCGCCGACCACGAACTGGCCCTCGGTGGCCTCCTGGCCCATCATGGGCATCCCGGGGGAGCCCTGGAGGGGCAGGCTCGTGATGAGGCCGAGCTTCTTCTTCTCCGTCTGGCCGACGCCGTAGATCAGCTCCGAGACGTCGTACTCGAGGAACTGCTCGCGCTGCGGGCTCAGGGCGGCGATCGCCTTCTGCTGGTCGGCCTGCGTCGCGACGAGTCCGAAGTAGAACTGGCTGCCGCCGGGGATGGTCTGCGGCTCGATGCCCGCGGCCGTCGCCTTCTCCTCCTCGGGCGTGTCGGGCTCGGGGTCGATCACATTGAGGCGCACCTTGCCGCCGGAGGCCCGGGTGTACTGGCGCAGCATCTCGCGCACACGCTCGGCGTAGTTCTTGTACTCCACGAACTGGCCGCTCGCGTTCTGGGAGAAGTAGAGGTCGAGGGTCGTCGGCTCGGTGATCTTCGCCAGCAGCGCCTTTGTCCCGGGCGAGAGCGTGTAGATCCTTTCCGCCGTCGCGTCGATGCGCGCCGGCACCGAGGAGGCCAGGTAATTGACTAAGACCAGCCCGATGAAGAGCAGGACGATCGCGAGGGACTTGCTTCCGGTTGTCATTGCTTCGGGTTCAGCGCTCGAGCGCCACGACGTTGAGGAAGAGGGTGAAGCCCATGAGCGAGAGGAAGAACACGACGTCCTTGGGGTCGACGATGCCGCGGACCATGGGGTTGAAGTGGGTGATGAAGCTGAAGTTCGACACGGCGTCGGCCGCGCCGACCGGCAGGAACTGCTCCAGGAAGCCCGTGAACCCGCTGTAGCCCAGGAAGACGAGCACGGTGCACACGAGCAGGCTGACGACGAAGCTGATCACCTGGTTCTTGGTGAGGGCCGAGGTGAGCGAGCACACGCCAAGGAAGCTCCCGGCCATCAGGATCGCCCCGAAGTAGCTGGTGGCGACCACCCCCCAGTCCGGGCTTCCCAGGTAGCCTATCGTCAGGGCCATCGGGAAGCTCAGCAGGACGGCGAGAGAAAGGAAGGCCCAGCCGGCGAGGAACTTGCCGATCACGGCCTCCAGCGTCGTCACGGGGAGCGTGAACAGGAGCTCGGCCGTGCCCGACCTCTTCTCCTCGGACCAGAGGCGCATCCCCACGGACGGGACGATGAAGAGGAAGAGCCAAGGGTAGAAGCCGAAGTAGGCGTCCAGGCTCGCGACGCCCGCCCTGAAGAACCCGCCGAAGCGGGAGAAGGCGAGAGCCACCGAGATGAGCAGGAAGGTCACCAGGAACACGTAGGCGACCGGCGTGCGGAAGTACCCGGCGAATTCCCGCTTGAAGATGGGTTTGACCTGTTTCATGCGTCGCTGTCGGTGAGGCTGCGGAAGATCTCGTCCATCCGGGCGCCGGGCTTGCGGGCGAGGAGCGCGGCGGGCGACTCGTCGGCGACGAGCCTGCCCCTGGAGATGATGATGACCCGCGTGCAGATCGCCTCCACCTCCTCGAGGATGTGCGTGGAGAGGATCACGGCCTTTTCGACGGCCATGCTCTTGATGAGGTGGCGCACCTCGTTCTTCTGGTTCGGGTCCAGGCCGTCGGTGGGCTCGTCGAGGATGAGCGCCGGCGGGTCGTGCAGGAGCGCCTGGGCGAAGCCCACGCGCTGCTTGTAGCCCTTGGAGAGGGTCTCGATCGTCTGGTGGCGCACCGAGGAAAGGTGGGTGAGGGAGACCGCGCGCTCGACCTGGGCGGACCGAGAAGCGCGGGAGGTGAAACCGCGCACCTCCGCGATGAACCCGAGGAACTCGGACACCGTCATCTCGGGGTACGCGGGGGCGTTCTCCGGCAGGTAGCCAAGCTTGCGCTTCACAGCAACCGGGTCCTTCAGCACGTCCACGCCATCCACAAGCGCGGTCCCGGAGTCCGGCCGCACGAACCCCGTTATCATCTTCATGGTCGTGGACTTGCCGGCTCCGTTGGGCCCGAGAAACCCTAGGATTTCACCGCGCATGACCGAGAAGCTGACACCGTCCACCGCGCGCTTGGCGCCATAGGTCTTAGTCAGGCCTTTAACATCTATCATGGGTTTTGCTGGAGGGGAGTGAGAACAGACTGTTCCGTGAGAACGTACATCAAACCGTTGGTTCCCTCGGTCTTTCAAGTTGAAACTTCGGAAACCGCGGGATCGCCCCTCTCCCGCTCGGTCTTCAGCCTGAGCTGGCCGCAGGCCGCCGCGATGTCGTGGCCCTTCTCGCGCCGCAGGGTGACGGAGACGCCCGCCTTCTCGAGGACCGCGGCAAAGGAGAGCTGGCGGGCCACCTCCGGGCGCTTCCACGCGAGCCCCTCCACCGTGTTGTACGGGATCAGGTTTACGTGGGCGTGGAGGTCGAGCGCGATGTCGCGCAGCCTCCGGGCCTGGTCGGGGGAGTCGTTCACGTCCTCGATCAGAATGAACTCGAGGGTCACCATCCTCCCGTGGCGCTCGGTGAACGTCCTCACTGCCGGAAGCAGCTTGGCGAGCGGGTAGGCCTTGTTGACGGGCATGATCCGCGCCCGCACCTCGTCGGTCGCCCCGTGCAGAGACACCGCCAGCCTGAAGCCGAGCGGCTCGTCCGCCAGGCGCAGGATCTTGGGCACGATCCCGCTCGTCGAGACGGTGATCCGCCGGGCGCCGAACCCCAGGCCCCACTCGGCGTTCACGATCGTGAGCGCCCGGATGAGGGCGTCGTAGTTCGCGAGCGGCTCTCCCATGCCCATGACGACGATGTTGTCGAACGACGCGAGCTCCGAGCGCGCGCGGGGGGTGCGCGCGTCCTCGGCGTAGCACACCTGGAGGAGCTGGGCCACGATCTCTCCCGCGCTCATGTCGCGCTTGAGGCCGGCCAGGCCGCTCGCGCAGAACACGCAGCCCATCGCGCAGCCGACCTGCGTGGAGATGCAGATCGTCTTGCGGGAATGGTCGAGACCGACCCCGTCCTGGGGCGCGCGGATGATGACGGTCTCGATCAGGGACTTGTCCTCCAGCTCGAGGAGCAGCTTGTCCGTCACGTCGGCAGACTGCCGGTTGAGGACGAGCGCCGCCGGCATGAGCGAGAAGGTCGCGTCGAGCCACGCCCGCAGCCCCTTGGGCAGGTTCGTCATCTCGTCCCACGAGCGGGCGCGCTTCTTGTAGACCCAGTCGAGGACCTGGCCCGCGCGGAACGGCTTCTCGCCCCTCCCGGAGAGGGAAGCCGCCAGCGACTCGAGCGTCTCTCCGGTGAGCGGGCGCTTCGCGGGCTCGAACTTCATTTCGCGGGCCGCAGCGCCCGGTTGACGGCGCTCACGATCGCCTTGATCGACGCGAGTTCGATGTTCGTGTCGATTCCGGCGCCGAAGTGGGCCGCGCCCCGCTCGGTTTTCACCTGGATGTAGCTCACGGCCTTCGCCTCGGCGCCCGCGCCGAGCGAGTGCTCGGAGTAGCTGGTGACGTCGAACTTCGGGAGGCCGGCCGTGCCCAGGGCGCGAACAAAGGCGTCGATGGGCCCGTTCCCGGCGCCGGCGACCGTGTGCCGCTTGCCCTCGACGACAATGCGCGCCTCGCATTTCACGGTCGAGTCGCGCTCGGTCGTCTTGAAGTGCTCAAGCGCCACGGGCGAGGTCCGCCCGAGGTACTCGGCCTGGAACGCCTCGAAGATGTCGGATGAGGTGAGCTCGGTGCCCTTCGCGTCGGCCATGTCGTTGACGATGCGGCCCATCTCCTTGTGCATGAGCTTGGGGAGCTGGAAGCCAAACTCCTGCTCGAGCACGTAGGCCACGCCCCCCTTGCCGGACTGCGAGTTGATCCGGATGATCGCTCGGTAGCTGCGGCCGATGTCGGCGGGGTCGATCGGGATGTAGAGCACGTCCCAGGGGGCGCCGGGCTTCTGGTTGGCCCAGGACTTCTTGATGGCGTCCTGGTGCGAGCCGCTGAAGGCCGTGAACACGAGCTCGCCCGCGTAAGGCTGG
>CAYNLL010000251.1:0-5271 GCA_964398015.1 uncultured Opitutaceae bacterium
GCAGCCACGTGATCCCCGCAAAATGAAGGTCCATCTTGTCCGCCTGGAGCACCCACTCGCCGCCGCTCTGGTCCCAGAGCGACCAGAACACCGCCACAAACAGGAAGATGCCCCCCAGCCTGAGGAGCGTCAGGATGCCCCCAATGCTGAACGTGTCCCTGAGGAAGGCCCGCCCGCCCGGCGGGATGTGGACGAACTTCTTCCTCCCCATCCAGAAGATGACCGTGGCCAGCGCCATGAGGACGCCCGGCACCGCGAAGGCCACCTTCGAGCCGAAGTGCTCGAGGAGCCACGGGATGAGGAGGATCGAGATGAACGAGCCCGCGTTGATCGAGAAGTAGAACCAGCCGAAGGCGCGCGAGATCAGGTGCTGGTTGGACGCCCCGAACTGGTCGCCCACGTTGGCCGAGACGCAGGGCTTGATGCCGCCCGAGCCGATGGCGATCAGGCAAAGCCCCGCTGAGAGGCCCAGGCGCGTGTCGTCCATGGCGAGGGCGAAGTGCCCGAAGCAGTAGACGATCGAGAGCCAGAAGATCGTGCGGTACTTGCCCCAGATCGCGTCCGCCAGGATGGCGCCGAATATCGGGAAGAAGTAGTTCGATGCGACGAACACATGGTACCACTTGTTGGCGTCGTTCTCGCTCATCGGCGCCAGGGCGCCGCTGCGGTCCCGCAGGTACTGCGTCATGAACACCACGAGGATGGCGCGCATCCCGTAGAAGCTGAAGCGCTCAGCAGCCTCGTTGCCGACGATGTAGGGTATCCCCGCCGGCATCCTGTCCGACCTGGCCGGGGCTGTGCGATGGGAGGTCTCGTCCACAGGTCAGGAGGGGATGCGTCCGGCCATTCGGGATTGCATTGAAGTCAGATGAGGGGGTTCGGCTTTAAAATCCAGAATTATCGGGGCGCTGGGGATGGCGGCGACGTCCTCTTCCCCGGCTAGGCCGTCGATTCGGGGCGAACCAAGGGTCCGCTTCGGCCCTCCTCCTGGCGACTATGCGTTAGGGAAGCGCAGGCGGAAGCGCGCACCGCCCCCGGGGGCGTCATCCACGGAGGCCGTCCCGCCATGGGCCTCGGCCACGGCGCGCACCAGGGTGAGGCCCAGGCCGAAGCCGCGCTGCGAGCGGCTCGCGTCGCCCCTGTAGAGGCGACGCCATACGGCCTCGCGCTCCGCCTCCGGGACGCCCGGGCCGTTGTCACTCACGGTGAGGATCATCGCGCCGGGCTCCCTCTCCGCGGCGATGCGGACGCGCCCTCCCTGCGGCGTGTACTTGAGCGCGTTGTCCATGAGGTTGGAGAGCGCCTGTCCGACGCGGACCGGGTCGGCCTCCATCTCGGCCTCGGGGGGAAGGCTCGTCTCGATGCTGATGTTCTTCTGCTCGGCCACCTCGCGGTAGAGGTCCGCGGCCCGGGCCACGAGCACCCGCACGTCGACGCGCTCGCGCCTCAGGGCCAGCGCCCCCGCCTCCGCGGCCGACACGTCGAGCAGCACCTCGAGCAGGTGCAGGACGTGGTCGGTCTCGTCGACGCAGTCCGCGAGCGCCGAACGCGCGTCGGCGGGGTTGCCCCCGTCGCGAAGCGCAAGCTCGGCCGTCCCGCGCAGGCGCGTCAGCGGCGTCCGCATGTCGTGCGCCAGGTCGTCGAGCGTCTCGCGCAGCACCCGGATGTGCGTCGCGTTCTTGTCGAGGAGCGTGTTGAGCTGGCGCGTGAGGACCGCGAGCTCCCCGCTTCCCCCGGGCTGCGGGATGCGCGCGGCGAGGTCGTCCTCGTCCAGGATGCGCCGGGCCGTGCTCGCGACCTCCCGCAGGGGCCTCGTGGCCCGCCAGGCGAGCGCCGTCCCGGCGGTCAGGGAGAGCAGCAGCGCGACGGCGCCCACGCCGGCGAAGGCGCTGCGCAGCGGAGCCAGAAGGACGGCGCGGCTGTCGGTGCTCCGGGCCACCTGGATCAGCCGCCCGTCGGCCAGGACGCGCGAGGCGACCGCGAAGTCGCGCCCGGCGTCGCGCGGGACGCGCACGGAGTGGATTTCCTGCGTGCTCCAGCCCCCCCACCCGTCCGGCACCAGGCGCCGCTCGAACTGCGGCTCGACCCAGTCCTGGGGGATCGTCGCGAAGACCGTCTCGCCGCCGGGGCCGAGCAGGCGCACGAAGAGCGAGCGCACCTCGGGCGAGGCGTCCGCGTTTATCCGCTCGCGGATCGCCGGCGCCCCCCCCTGCGCATAGGCCCGGGCGTACTCCTCCGCCCGCAGCTCCACAGCGGCCCTCTCGCGCGCCTCGAGCGAGTGCGCGAGCACCCAGTAGAGGACGCCGAAGAGCGCGACCGCCCCGGCGGCGAACACCACCGAATAGATGGCCGCGAGCCGGATCGCCAGGGACTGCCGGAAGCCCTCAAGCATGGGGCCGGAAGACATAGCCGACGCCGCGCAGGGTCTCGATCCGCGAGTGGTCCGGGTCGATCTTCGCCCGGAGCCTGTGCATCACCACGTCGACCACGTTGGTCTGCGGGTCGAAGCCGTAGTCCCACACCTGCTCCAGGATCTTCGTCTTGCTCACCGGGTGGCCCGCGTGCCGCAGCAGGAAGGCGAGAAGCGAGAACTCCCGCGGCTGGAGCTCCACGGCCCTGCCCGCGCTCGTCACCTCGCGGGTGACCAGGTCAAGCGAGACGTCGCCCGACGCCAGGCGCGTCGCGTCCGGGGCGTTCGTCGCCCTGCGGATCAGCGCCTGGACCCTCGCCACCAGCTCCGAGAACGCGAATGGCTTCGTCAGGTAGTCGTCCGCGCCGCTCTCCAGGCCGCGCACCCGGTCCTCCACCGCGCTGCGCGCGCTCAGGAAGAGCACGGGCACCTGGCGGCGGGCCGAGCGCAGGCGCCGCACCAGGCTGAACCCGTCGAGTCCGGGCAGCATCACGTCGACGATCGCCACGTCGTAGCCGGTCGACTCCGCCAGCGCCAGGCCGGTCTCGCCGTCCGCGGCGTGGTCCACGGCGTAGCCCGACTGCTTCAGCCCGCGCACGACGAACGAGGCAATCTTCGCATCATCTTCGACCACGAGTACGCGCATTGGAGGGAGTGTGGACTAGGCCTTGAGTGTAGGAAAGCGGGGAGTGCTGGCGAAAAGAAAGACACCGGCCCGTCGGACGGCGCCGGTGTCCCACAACACCTACTACCAAGCTAAGAGGATCCCCGCGGGCTCACTGCGCCCCTTCGGCGGGCGGGTTGGTCTCGTCGACCACGACATAGATCGTGTTCCCGTGCGACCAGAGCTTGACCAGCGTCCTCTTGCCGGTGGCGCCGGAGCAAAGGTCGACCGCGCTCTTTGCCGAGGTGACCGGCTGGCGGTTGATCTCAAGGATGACGTCGCCCTCGCGCAGGCCCGCCCGGGCCGACGCCGACGAGGGGTCGATGCTCGTGATGACCGCGCCGGAGAGCCGGTCGGGAAGGTTGAGCTCGCGGCGCGCGTTCACGTCCACGTCGGCGACCCCAACCCCGTTCAGGACGCCCTGGTCGTCGGTCGAGACCGAGGAGTCGTCGCCGTCCCTGCGGTCGGCCCCGTTGCGGGTCACCGTGGTCACGGCGACCTGCTCCGTCTTCCCGTCGCGCAGGACGTCAAGCGTCAGCTTCGTGCCCGGGGAGGTCTCGGCGACGGAGACGCTCAGGCGGCTCGCCGAGTCGATGGGCTGCCCGTTGATGGCCGTGATGACGTCGCCGCTCCTCAGCCCGGCCTTGGCGCCGGGGCTGTCGGGCTGCACGTCGGAGACGAGGGCGCCCCCGTTGGTCTTGAGGCCGAAGGAGTCCGCGAGGCCCGGGGTCAGGTCCTGGATGCCGATGCCGATGAACCCGCGGACGATCTTCCCGTGGGCGACCAGGTTGTCGACCACGTTGCCCACGAGGTCGGAGGGGACCGCAAGGCCCACGCCCTGGAAGCCCCCGCTGTGGCTGAGGATGGCCGTGTTGATGCCGACAAGGCGGCCCTCGACGTCGACAAGCGCGCCCCCGGAGTTGCCCGGGTTGATCGCCGCGTCGGTCTGGATGAAGTCCTCATAGCGCAGGCCGAGGCCGGCCTGCCGGCCGGTGGCGCTCACGATGCCCGTGGTCACGGTCTCGCCGATCCCGAACGGGTTGCCGATCGCGAGCACGCGGTCGCCGACCTCCACATTGTGGCTCGGCGCGAAGGTGATGGCGGGGAGGTCCTTCGCCTGGACCTTGATCACGGCCACGTCGGTCTGGGGGTCGCGCCCCACGACCCGCGCCGTCAGCTCTCGTCCGTCGGCGAGGGTCACGGTGACCTGCTTCGCGCCGTCGACGACGTGGTTGTTCGTGACGATGTACCCGTCGGCGCTGATGATCACGCCCGAGCCCAGCCCCCGTTCCGGGACCTCGGGGCCGACCTGGAGGCGGTTGCCGAAGAACTGGCGGAGGTTGGGGTCGATCCAGGGGGGCAGCTGCGCCCCGTCTTCGCCCTGCCCGAGGGCCACGCGGCGCGTGTTCATCTGCACGGTGACCTTGACGATGCTCGGCGCGACGCGCTTGACGACGCCCGAGAAGCTTGCGGATTCGATGGTCCCGCGGTTCACGGTGCTGTCGTCGCGCTTGAGGGCGAGGCCGTGGGCGGCGGGCTGCACCGCGTCGACCGCGGCGAAGACCCCCGCGGCGGCGAGGAGAAAGGCGGCCCCGATTGAGGCGCGCCTGGGGAGAGTGGAGGGGGATGCGTTGTTCATATGCTGCGCAGAGCATCGCACGCCTCCCTTACCGGGGCCTTTCCGGAAAATGACAGAAATGTAATTCGCCGCGGGCCTAGGGCGCCTTGTAGGAGACGCGCCAGAGCACGCCGTTGCCGTCCTCGGTCACCAGGAGGGCGCCGTCGCGCGCGACGGCCACGCCGACGGGCCGGCCCCACACGCTCGTCCTGTCCACCACGAATCCCGTGAGGAAGTCCTCGTACTCGCCGGTCGGGACGCCGTCCCTGCGGCGGACGCGCACGACCTTGTAGCCGGTGCGCGAATTGCGGTTCCACGAGCCGTGGAACGCGACGAAGAGGTCACCGCGGTACTCGGCCGGGAATACGGAGACCCCCGAGGTGGCCGTGTAGAACACGAGCTCGAGCGCCGCCGAGTGAGACTGCACCGGCACGTCGGGGACGGTCGCCTTCCCCGCCAGGTCCGGGCGCTCGCCCGCGTGCCGGGGATCCTCGTGGGACCCCATGTAGTACCAGGGCCAGCCGTAAAAGGCGCCCTCCCTCACGCGCGTGATGTAGTCCGGCACCAGGTCGTCGCCCA
>CAYNLL010000252.1:0-5265 GCA_964398015.1 uncultured Opitutaceae bacterium
GTGCAGTTCCGCTGGTGCTGCAGGCGGCGGTGAAGTCCCCCTCCGTTGGGGAGGTCATGTGGTCCCCGTGCTGGGGCGGGCTTCTCGGCGGTGTCCGAGACGGGCCGAGTTGCCCGCCGCAGGCATTGGTCTGCAATGGGGGGAGTGGTGTTGCCCGGCGGGGCTCGCAGCGTGATGTGGAGGCGACCGCGTGAGCGGGGCGTCTGGGTCGCGCGCGACGCCGGCGATGGCACGCGTCGTTGGACGTGCGGCAGGAGTCGACGGGCCACGGACGGGGGATCTCGGTCGTGGTCTCGGAGACGGTCGACGCGGCGGCGCCCTGGGGGAGGCGCAGGTGGTAGCAGCAGATCGCCACGACGCAGGGGTGCGAGGGTTCGGGCGTCCGGATGGAGCGGGGCCCGCGCCACGGGCGAGGCGTCCGGATGGGGCGTCGCGCGCGCCACGGGTGCGGTGAGCACGGAGGCGACGGGCGCGCCGGCGTTCGTCACACGCAGAGCGCGCCCACGTACGGCGGCGTCGCGCGACGTCCAGCCGGTGCGGAGGGCGGACGGGCGGCGTCGGTCCGTGTGAGCCGTGCGGCTCGGTCGCGGTGCGGCGCGATCAGAAAGGGATGTCGTCGGTGGGGTCGGGGTCGTGCGCAGGCGGGAGCAGGGCGCGGTAGTCGTCGAGCGCCTGGTGCATCTCGCCCGACAGAAGGATGACGTTGCGCGCGGCGACGGCAAGCGGAGGCTGCCGAAGGAGTTCCTCGCCAAGGAGCATCTCGGGGTTACGAGCGATGAGGGACTGCGAGCTGAGCAGGAGGGCGGCCTCGAGCAGCGCGAGAGGGGCGAGCTCTGGCTCGAAGGCAAGGTCCTCGCTGCGTGGCCAGCCGGGGTGCATGGGGGGGCGTCTCATGGCTTGCTCCGTGGGCGCCGGCCGCGTTTGGCAGGCAAGGGCCCCGGGCCCTTGCTCCGCTCGGCGCGGTAGCTCTTGGCGTCGGAGGGGAACGTGATGATGTGGGCGCCCTCGACGAGTCGGTCGAGGGCGGGGGTGACCTGGGAGGCCGCACCGAGCGCGCTCGGCCAGAGCTCGAAGCTGAGGTTGGTCGTCAGGATGGTCGCGCCGCGGCGGTAGCGTCGCGCGACCAGCTCGAAGAAGACGCCGGCGAAGTCCTCCTCGGCCTTGCGCGGACTGTTGCCGAGCTCGTCGAGGATGAGCAGATGGGGCTTGGCGAGCTCATCGAGCACGTCCTCGAGCGAGTCGTCGGCGAGGGCCGCGTACAGGCGCTTGAGCAGCGGATAGGCGCGCGCGTAGCGGACGGTGTAGTTGGCCAGACAGGCGCGGACACCGAGCGCGATCGCGAGGTGCGTCTTGCCGACGCCGCTCGGCCCGATCCACAGGACCGACTCGCACCTGTCGACGAAGCCGAGCTCGGCGAGGTCGAGCACGGCCTTGCGATCGAGGCAGGGTTGGGCCTTGAAGTCGTAGTCTTCGAGGCGACAGACCTCGGGGAACTCGGCGTAGCTGAGGCGCCGATCGTTGGCGGTCTGCTGGCGAGCGAGCACCTCGGCTTCGACGACCCGCGCGAGAAAGGCGAGGTGCCCGAGCTTGAGCGACGCCGCCTGGTTGAGGTGCTCGTCTAGGTTTTGGGCCGCGTGCCGGAGCGCGAGGCGGCGGAGGTTTTGCAGCAATCGATCTCTCTCTTCACTTGCCATCGTCGTCGCTCGCCTTCGTCTTCTTGTCGTCGTTGGGCTTGGACGGGGACGGCGGGCGTGGCTCGGCGAGCTTGCGATAGCCGTCGAGCGATCGCTGCCGCACTCCGGTCCCCTTGAGGTACTGGTCGAGCTGCGTCGGCGTGCCGGCTTTGGTCTCGAGCGAGCCGCGCGGGGCCTCGGCGGGCTTGCCGGCGACGATGCGGGCCACCGCGTTGTGGTCGAAGGCGCCGTAGCGGGCTGCGTGGCGCATGGCCTCGGCGACGCGCGCCGTGCCGACCTTGTCGGCGAGCTTGAGGATCTGGCTCATGTGGTAGCCGGCCGAGCCTCCGCGCGCCTCCACGAGACCCTTGCCGAAGGACTCGGCGATCGGGCCGAGCCTCTGGAACTGCTCGGCGAGAACGTGCCGGCTGGTGCACGTGGATCGAAACTCCGCCTCGTGCTCGGGCGCGACGTAGCGCTGGTACTTCGTCGAACGCACCGGGTGCGCGGCGACGGTCGCGCCCTCGACACGGATCTCGATCTGGCCCTCCAGCACGCGCACCTGGGCGGTGTGAGACGCGAAGCGGGGTGGCACCGAGTAGCGGTTGGTCTCCCAGGCCACGCAGAAGTCATCGCCGACGAGGCGCGTCGTGACGACGCCCGCCTCGAAGTGTTGATGCGGCAGCCGGATGAGCGCCGACTGCTCCTGGGCAAGACGGGCGACAGGCTGCTCGTGCGTCGTGCGGTGCACGCGGACGCGAGCGGTCTCGTCGAGCCACTTCTGCGCCTGCCGATTGAGGTCGCCGAAGTCGTGGAAGGTCCGGCCCGCGAGGAAATTCCCCTCGACGTACCTGAACGGGTTTTCGACCTTCCCCTTCCCCTCACAATATCCGGGTGCGAGCGGGACGGCGCGGTAGCCGTAGTGCTGCACCATGCGCTCGAAGAGCGGATGGAAGACCACTCCGTCCCGCTCGCTCACCAGCACGACCTGCTTCATGCGGTCGTAGAGGATCTCGCAGGGCACGCCGCCCGCCTCCTCGAACGCCAGGACGTGGCAGTGGCAGACGCTGTGGGCGTCGGCGTGGAGCAGGAAGCGAAGGAACTGCCAGCGGCTGTAGCCGAGCACCAGAGAGAAGCACACGACCGGCGTGGGCTCGCCCGAGAGCAGCACCGTGTACGGCGACAGATCCACCTGCCCCTGGACGCCCTGGGCCGTCTCGAAGCGAAGGTGTACGCGAGGGGCCGCCTTCGGCCGGAAGCTGCGTACGAACGCCTTGAGGATGAAGTCGCTGCCCGTGAAGCCGACCGCCCGGATCTCCTCGAGCACGCGCACACACGACAGCTCGTCGGTGAGCACGAGCTTCCTGACGAGCGGCCTGAAGGGATCGAGCTTGCTCGGTCGCTTCTTGCGCTCACGCCGCAGTGCGCCTCGCTTGACGGTGCGTACGGTCTTCGGGTCGATGCCCAGAATCCGCGCGATCCCCCGGTTGGACTCCCCGTCGGCCAGGAGCTTCTTGATCAGCTCGTCTCGACGGTCCCTTCGCTCTCGTTTGCGCCGCAGCTTCTCCTTGCCGATCCAAGCTCGGTCACGAGCCGAGAGGCCGCCGTGGTGGCCCGCCGCAGGTCCTTGTCCAGGATCTCGAGATCCTTGTGCGACGGCGGCGAGCGCACCCGACGGCTCGTCTCCACCACCGCCTCCTGCACCCGATGCAGGCAGCGGCACAGACGCTGGCCCTCGGGCGACAGGCGCGCATCCAGAGGCGGGCGCCGCGTCTCCGGGTGATGCTTCGTCAGGCTCGCACGCGGCGCCGACACAAGCGCGCGTCGCTCCGCCGGGTCCTTCGTCCGGCGCCACAGGCTCACGAGCAGCTCCGTGTCCCGCGGACCCAGCCTCGCGCTCTGGATCGCCGCCGCCATCTCGAGCTGGTTGCCCGGGGGCAACGACAGCAGGCGCCGCGCCGACCCGGGATGGATCAGCCCCAGCTTCATCGCCTCCACCAGCTCCGGATGCAGCCGCTCGACCAGGCCCACCCGCCGGCTCACCCACGTCTTGTGTCGCGTGCACAGCGACGCGATCTCGACCTGCGTCAGGCCCGTCACGACCAACTCGCGCAGCACCAGCGACTCCTCCAGCGTCGTCATCGATGACCGGCCGCCGTTGAGCAGCAGCATCGCCGCCCACTGGCCCGTCTCGTCCAACGGGCGCACCGTCACCAGCAGCGTCGCCCAGCCCAGCATCGTCGCCGCCGTCAGCCGCTTGAACCCGTCGATCAGCTCGACTCCCTCTGGCCTCGCTGCCGCCACCAGCGGCGTCAACTGGCCGTGGGTCGCGAGGCTCTGCTTCATGCGCTCGGTCCGGGCCGGCTGACAGCAGCGCGCCCGGATGAGCGTCGTCCTGATGGCTGCGATCGGGCACGGCTTCGTCGCTTCGGTCGAGGTCGTCATCGCCCACGGCGCGCTCCTCGTCCGTCTCGACGGCTCCTCACTCCGCTCTTTTCCTCGTTGCCCATGCTGGGGTCTCCCTCCACGCACCAACCGGGGGCGTGCAACAGGAGCTACCCCGGCGCCGGTGGACCGTCTGACCCAGGGGATTGTTGGCTCGGCCGTCCGTAGGTCTGCCGTGCCGGCGGAGCGACGAGACCGAGCGGCATGGCCAACGCATGCAAGTGCGCCTCGGCGATCCCGCGCAGCGCCACCAGCGCGCGTGTCGTGCCGAGCTGCGCGCGGAAGTGCCCGACGGTGGGCGCGCCCGGCCCGAACCGTGCTGGAAACAGCGCGAGCATCGCGGCCAGCGTCGCGGTGACCAGCTGCACGCGAAGCCGAACCCACCGGACGGCCGTCGGCAGGGTCACGGCGTCTTCCGCTTCCGCGGGCCGAGCCTCCTGCGCCGCCTTCTCGACGCTCTTGGCGTCCTCGACGATCGCGACCGCCTCCTCGAGCGCGTCGAGCGTCCCGGGCATCCGGCTCGCGTAGAAGTCCGGCAACAGCCCGACCGTCACGCACTCCCGCGGGCAGTAGCACCGCGCCACCATCGCCACGCCCGGCACCTTGCGCATGTACGACCCGTGCCTGCAGAAGCCGCAGCCCCCCTCCGGGTGAAACGGGCACGTCGGCAATGTTGCCCCCTCCCATCCCCGGCCGGTAGCGTACTGCTCGAACGTCAGCTCGGTCTGAAAGCGGAGCTGCACTTCACCTGGCCCGCCTCCGTTGCCCTCGGTGGCGGGCCGTCCTTTCTCTCGTGCCCTGCGCAGGACGATCCTCCGACAGTGGCGCGATCGTCCCGCTCTGGAACCTCCCGGCCAACTTCCTGCGCCCCCCTTCCGAGCTCGCAACGCCATCGGTCGGCTCGGGCGTCGAGGCGTGCCGGCTCGCCCCCGGACCTCAAGACCCAAGCTCACGCGCCGGCGGCCGGGGACGCTCTCCACCGCCCCGGGGAGGCGCTCGTCACCTCCGCTCGCACGTGTCTCGAGCTGGACCACGTTGATACCGTCACGAGCAGTTCTCGCGACGAGCCGGACCCGCTTCCCATGTAGCGGGTGCCATGGATAGTGAATCGTGACAGATTCCGAAGCATATGCATTATGTGACTGGC
>CAYNLL010000253.1:0-5263 GCA_964398015.1 uncultured Opitutaceae bacterium
GCGCGTCTCTATCCGGTAGTCTTCCAGTGAAAGTATACGTCCCGGCCGGTATCGCGGTCCAACGTCACTTCATGGGTTTCGGACTTGCCATGGAAGCGCGCGTTGATCCGGTACTTACCGGCCGGCAGCCTGACGTAGGTCAAACGACCGGCGTCGCGGAGTTGCGGGTACGGCGTGCGGCGCGCCCTCCTTTTCAGCCGGGGGCATGGCTGAGGAGAGGGTAAACCTGTCCGCCGTCGTCGTGAAGATGCAAAACGAGATCCTGAACAACACGGAGGAGGAGTACATCATCCTGGGGTCGACCGGCTATTTCACGGGATTCAACACCGCGATGGCCAATTCGATCGTCCAGGTGCTCACGTTTCCGATCACGGGGGACACGCCGACTGACTACGCCGACATCGCGTCAATCCTGCTCTTGGACCAGCAGGCCGCGGCGGCGGAGAGCACGGCAAGCGCCCTGGGCGAGGCCACGGCATACGAGTACGCCTTCGTTCTCCTCGGCGACTCGCTCAACACGCTCTACAACGGCCCGAGCAAGACGATCAAGGCGCAGGAAGTCGCGTCCGTCCCCTCGCCGGCAGCTCCGAGCCAGGATGCTCCCATCCATGTAGCGCTGAGCCAGGATGCTCGCCTCCAGGTTGCACCCACCAGCGAGACGATGCCCGTCGTCCCGATCGACCGCCATATCCTGCGTTAACCGAGGGCGGGAGGCTCCGGGCCGTTGCGGCCTATGGCACAAGGTCGACGACCTCGATCGTCTTCGTGTCCTCCCGAGTGCCCTCAATGAAGGTGAACTCGACCAGGTTGGCGCGTTCAAGCATGCGGTCGTAGCGCTGGACGTCCCAGTTGGAAACGGGCTCCCCGTTTATCCGCGAGACCAAGTCGCCGGCTGTCACGCCTCCCGCGGCCGCGGGCGATCCGGGAACGACGTCGATCACCTTCCAGTAGGCGGGCGTCTTGCGGAAGCTCAGCCCGGTCCCGCGCAGCGCCGGGATGAAGATATTGTCCCCCGAGTCGCCCTGGTAATACCGCTGGAAGAACGCCTCGTCGTGCTCCTGGTCAAAGGTGACGATGAAGTGGCTGAGAATGCCGCCCCCGATCGACGAGAGCTCGTCGGTGACCTCGGCCACCGGGTTCGGGACGTCGAAGGAGCCAAATCGCACGACCGAGTCCAGGCGCCCCACCTTGGAGGGCCGGTCGCCGGCGAGGGTGCCGACGGTGGGGCCGTCGATCGGGCCGAAGAGGAACTGCGGCGAAATGCCGGCCGGGTTGATGTCAAACGCGTCGCTGCTGCCCGAGTCGATCAGTGCCGCTATTTCATGGTTGCCGACGCGCACGGGGATCAGGGGCGTCTTGTTGGGGTTGGTGAACAGGATGGCCTCGCCCGGGAGGCCCTCGTCGGGAATCGCCGCCCGAAGGACAATGCGCTGGTGCGGGTAGTCGAGCGTGAGGACGGTCTTTCGAAAGAGCGGAAACCCGAGGATGCCGTCGATCTTCACGCCGAACTGGGCGGACAGGTCGTCGCAGTCGTAGGCGAGGGCGGGCACCTCGTCGAAGCGGGCGCTCCCGAGCTCGATCCGCTTGAGCGTGACCGCGCTCAGGAGCGCGGAGCCGCCCCCGGGGGAGCGCACGCGCACGCGCGGCTCGTTGGAGGGGGGCAGCTCCCCCGCGGAGTAGCGCCCGGCGAGCTCAGGCGAGACCAGCGTGACCGAGGAGCCCGTATCGATCACGAAGTGGTACGGCCCGAACTTGTCCCACTTCGTCTCGATGACGAGCACGTTGCCGAGCAGCTGGGCGGGGACGGTGACCGGCTTCAAGCCGACGTAGGTGAGGCCGGGCCTGGGAGCCGTGCGCTGAAAGTTGAAGCAGCCGGTGGTGGACAGGCCGGCGAGGAGCGCCACGGCGAGTGCCACGCGTTTCATCACCGGACGGGCCTTGCCAGCCTCGAGCTAAGGACGAGCGCGATGACCGTGAGCGCCGCGGCGCCCACGAAGACCGACGTGGCCCCGAACATAAAGAACACCGCCCCCGCGAGCATGGGGGTGATGGCCCGCGCGAGGGAGCCGAGCGAGCGGAAGATCCCGAGCACGCGGCCCTGCTCGTCCTGGCTGCTGTAGAGCGAGATGAGGCCCGTCGTGGAGGGGTTCACCAGGCCCGAGCCCAGGGCGACAAAGGCGAGGGCCGCGTACATCATCCAGGTCCTCGTGCACAATCCCACGCCCAGCAGGCCGATCCCGGTCGAGACGAGGCCGGCCGCGAGCACGCGGATCTCGTCGGCCCTCTTGAGCAGCATCCGGACGATGAAGCCCTGCGTCACGATCGAGCACAGGCCGAGGAAGCCGAGCAAGATCCCGTTCTTGCCCGGGGTGTAGCCGAAGCGCTGGGCGGCGAGGAAGGTGATCGACGCCTCCATCGCCACGAAGGCCAGCGCGTAGATGAACGCGACGATGTTGGCCCGGCGCACGTCGGGGTTGGAGAGGTGGAGGATGGCGCGGATGGGATTGCGCAGCCGCGTTTCCCGCGCGCCGGAGCGCGCGGTCTCGGGGAGGGTCTCGCGGAAGCTCCGCCGGACCCAGGCGAGGTTGAGCAGGCACAGGGCGAAGGAGAGGAGGGCGGGCACCGAATACGGGTTGACGCCGAACCTCTCGAGCGAGGGATGGCGCGCGAGGAGGTTGAGCTGCACGGAGACGGCGCCCACCACCGGGCCCGTCACCAGGCCCAGCCCGAACGCGGCGCCGACGATGCCCATCGCGCGCGAGCGCTCCTGCCGGGTCGTGACGTCGGCGACGGCGGCCGTTGCAACCGAGAGGTTTCCGCTGAACGCGCCGCTGACGACGCGCGAGACGAGGAAGAGCCAGAAGGACCCGCTCAGGAACCAGAGCAGGTAGCCGAGCGCCGTACCGGCCACGGTGACCAGGAGGACGCCGCGGCGCCCCCTGCGGTCGGATAGGGACCCCCAAAACGGCGCGAACACGAACTGGAGGACGGAATAGAAGGAGGTGAGGAGGCCGCCGAAGAGGACGGCGGCGAAGGCGTGGTCCTGGCCCATGGCGTGCGCCACCTTTTCGCTCTCGGCGAGCATCCAGCCGAGGAGGCCCGAGCCCCCGTCGACCTTGAGGTAATAGCCGACCAGGTCCGGACCCAGGGGGAAGATGATCGAGAAGCCGACCAGGTCGATCACGAGCGTCAGGAAGATGACGCCGAGCGAAAGCGGGCGCTTGGGCGCGGGGGCGCTTCCCGCGGAGGAGGGTGTGCTCTCGGGGGACACCGTTAGGCCCTGTAGGGGAGCGGGAAGCGCGAGGTGAGCGCGGCGGCGCGCGCCTTCACCGCAGCGACGGACTCGGCCTCGGCCGGGGTGCCGATGGAGCGCAGGACGGTGTCGATCAGCCCGGCGATCCCGGCCATCTCGGGCTCGAGCATCCCGCGCGTGGTCACGGCGGGCGTGCCCAGCCGGATCCCGGAGGCCTGGAACGGCGAGCGGGTCTCGAAGGGAACGGTGTTCTTGTTGCAGGTGATGTTGGCCAGGTCGAGCGTCTCCTGCGCCCTCTTCGCCGTCAGCTCGGGCAGGGTCGTTCGCAGGTCTGCGAGGAGGAGGTGGTTGTCCGTGCCCCCGGAGACGATGCGGTAGCCCCGCGCCGACATGGCGGCGGAAAGGGCCCTCGCGTTGCGGATGATCTGGGCGGAGTATTCCTTGAACTCGGGCTTCATGCATTGCGCGAAGCAGACGGCCTTCGCCGCGATGACGTGCATCAGCGGGCCGCCCTGGGCACCGGGGAACACCGCGGAGTCGAGCGCCTTGGCCAGCTCGGCCCGGCAGAGGACGAGCCCGCCGCGGGGGCCGCGGAGGGTCTTGTGCGTCGTCGTCGTGACGAAGTCCGCGTGGGGGATCGGCGAGGGGTGGTGGCCCGTGACAATGAGCCCCGCGATGTGGGCGACGTCCGCGAAGAGCAGGGCGCCGCAGGAGCGCGCGATCTCGCCCATCCGGGCGAAGTCGATCACCCGGGAGTAGGCGCTCGCGCCGACCGTGATCATCCGCGGCCGCTCGGCCAGCGCGACCTGCGCCAGCTGGTCGTAGTCGATCAGGTTTGTGTCCTCGCGCACCCCGTAGGCCACGACCTTGTAGAGCTTGCCCGAGAAGTTGGCGGGGTTTCCGTGGGTGAGGTGGCCGCCGTGGCTCAGGTTCATCGCGAGGATCTTGTCGCCCGGCTGCAGCACCGAGGTGTAGACCGCGAAGTTGGCCTGCGAGCCCGAGTGGGGCTGGACGTTGGCGTGCTCGGCGCCGAAGAGCTGCTTGGCCCGGTCGATCGCAAGCTGCTCGACCTTGTCGACAAACTCGCAGCCGCCGTACCAGCGCCTGCCCGGGTAGCCCTCCGCGTACTTGTTGGTGAGCACGCTTCCCTGGGCCTCGAGGACGGCGGGGTACGTGAAGTTCTCCGAGGCGATGAGCTCGATGTGGCTCTGCTGGCGGCCGAGCTCCGACACGATGGCGGAGTGGATCTCTGGATCGAGGCTCTTGAGCGGCGAGGTGTTCAGCATGGGGGAAAAGAGCAACGCTCGCTCAAATGGCCGCGGAGGCAAAACTTTTTCGCGGCGGCCCCCGGGGCCCGCCGGCTCAGCGGCCGTCGAGGACCGCGGGGGGAAGCTTTGCCAGGTAGGCGACGATCGAGGGGATCGCCGACACGATATCGTCCCTGCTGGCCTCGTAGGCGGACAGCGGCAGCCCGTACGGGTCGGGGATGTCCAGGTTGTCCCTGGAGCCCGTGAGCTCGCGGAACAGCAGGATCCTCGGCGGAACCGGGTCCGCCGTCAGCTCGATCATGTCCCTGTGGGACTCGGTCATGCACAGGACCAGCAGGGCGTGGTCGAGCAGGTCCTGGGTCACCGGCCGGCTCAGGTGGCCCTTCAGGTCGACGCCGACCTTCTTGAGGGCGGTCACCGAATGGGCGCTCGCGGGCTCTCCCCTGCGGCTGGCGACGCCGGCCGAGATCACCTTGAGCGAGCGCAGCGGCTCGGCCTGAGCGGCCAGGGCATGCTGGAGCAGCGCCGCGCCCATCGGGCTTCGGCAAACGTTTCCAGTGCAAACGACAAGGATGTGTCCGGGATCGGCCATCGGTCTAGGAAAGGGATACGAATCAAGCCAAAAGGCAAAACCAGAACGGGCGCGCCGGGGGGCCGGGCTCAGAGCTTCTTCAGGGCGAGGAGACCGCGGTGAAGCTGGACGGCGCGCTGGAGCATCGCGTCCACGAGGGGCATGGGCGGA
>CAYNLL010000254.1:0-5240 GCA_964398015.1 uncultured Opitutaceae bacterium
ACCTGTACGATGTCGCTTGCGGTCGCGCCCGGAATAGCCGCCCAGCTTACCGCCACCGACTCCGCGGGAACGCTCTGCAATGCGACGAAATCCGTGATGAGGACGGGGGGAATGGCCGGCCCGTAGTTTGCGGTAAACGTGGTCGTTGAATTGACGGGCGCCCCGGCGCCCGCTGAAACCGTCACCGTGTAGGTGCCGGCCGGGAATGCTGCAATTAGCGCCGCGCTCGATGAGAAACTCTCGGCGCCCGTGAAGCTCCCGTCCCCGTTATTGGTCATGGGATACGGGTTTCCCCCTGGAGGCTCTAGGATGACCGTCGTCGTCTCCGACGGGGGACTCGCAAAATCCACCTCGGCGCTCATGAACCAGCCCGAGACTTGCTGCGCCGTGGCCGTTGTCTGCTGATAGGTTGTGACCTGCAGGAGGATGCAGTCTTGCGGTGTCTGTGCCGCTGCTCGGGTGACAGCAAAGGCCAGTAGGGCGAGCAAGGCTCCAAGCGAAGCACGGGGCACGAAGGCGCTGAGTGGGGGCACGTCTAGGGTTTGAACGTACCGGTGATTAAAACGACGGCGAGCGTGCAGCTGGAGGCTTCGTACTCTAGGCATTCGTCGAATAACGTGAATAAGATCTCGTGGTCATACGAACCGATACGGGAATCTGCGCCGGGTCACCAAACAAGGCGCCAGGTGCCGTTCAGGGGCATGGAAGGTCGTGCATGAGTGCAGGAGCGGCGGGGATCGCGGAATCCACGGGAAACGCACAATATACATTATGTTAAGTATGATTACCGGCTGGTCACAAGGATTTTATGCAACCTTTGTCCGAGGAAAGGAAACTCACTCGACACTGTCAGGGAGATCAACCCCATGGCGGACGCCCCGACCCTCTCGCCCGAGCTAAGCCTTCAAATTGGCTATCAGGGGATTCGCGCGTTCAAGCCTGCTGCCTTAGCAGCACTAAACTGTCTGGCGTCGAAGGTCAGAAATATCTTCACCTTAAGACTGATTGCTGACGCTACGTGGAAGAGATCCAGTGAACGGACCCCAACGGTCGTGGTGTGCAGGGCGCTAAGTCCCTCTGCCCTTTCTATAACGTCGCTCCAGTCGATGGCAGTCTCAGATAAAGAGCCGCCGGCTATGTCGGCGTCAATTTGTTCAAGCGCGCCATTGGCGAGCGTCGGTGGACAATTTTCCCGCCAAACCGAAAGGCGTACGGCATTACGCAGCTCGTACCGCTGCCACGGGGTCAAGATAAGGCTCTCCTGGTGCCGCCTAAGGTAAGCTTTCGCTGCCGCCGTATTGGCGTCATGGAGAACGAGCGAGAATAGAAATGAAGTGTCGGCGTAGATCATCTGGGCTTAGTATCGATCCCTTTCCTCGGCGAGCACCTCGGCGCCAGATAGGCGAAGCATCGGTTGCTTCTGAATAGCGGCGAATCGGGCTTCCAGATTTGCCCATGGCCGTACATGACCCGACTTCTTTGGGGCTGTCGGCGGGGATAAAGTAGCCACGACCTTGCGGCGCGACGTGATCGCGACGGACTCGCCATTTCGTATAAGCCGTAGCACGGAAGGAAATGCATTGCGGATCTGGCGCACGGTTGCGGTTTTCATGTCTCACCAATATGTATCACAAAATGTAGCCGTCAAGTGCGCATCGACGCGCCTAGTGTCGTTCTGATCAATGCCACTTTGGCGGGTTATTCGTCCGCCATGGAGTGACTTTCCCTGTCACCTCATTTGGAAGGGATAGTCGCTGCATTTTCAGCCATTCGAATGGGTCGAGGATGTAAGCGGCTAATATGGAGCCTATTGCCAAGCCCAATGCGAGATGCGAATGGTGTGATTTGAACTTCCTCGCACAATTGGGTGTCGCTTAGAGCACCCCACTCTCGAGAGGCTAACTCACGGTTCGGCACCGCATCAAGCTTCGGTCGCGGCCGCCTCACTTTGCTGCCGTGTGAAGGGTCACGGCTTCGGCGTTGACGCTCCTCATGGTCTCGGTGAGCACCGCATAGGGTTCGTCGCGAATGTTGACCACCCCGTAATTGCAGTCCTCCCCGTCGAAGCGACCTTCCACGGGTTCATCGACATGCTCAAACCAGTGGTAGCCGATAAAGAGCGGGTGACTGAGGGCGCGCTGCACGTAGTATTCGAAGTCCTTCGCCCGGTCCGTCTGAGTCGGAACCTTGGGTCCCCCGCCCTTGGAGTTTCCCAGGCCGCTGTCCAGCCCCCGAAAGGAGAATTCGCCGATGATCATTGGCTTTCCGAACACGGCGTAGCGCTCGATGGTCGGCAGCGGGTCAACGCTGTAGCAATTGAATGAGATCGCGTCGAGGTACTTGGCGGCTGCGGCGACCACCGGCTCCCCTGGCGGATATGCGAAGCGACAGCCGAATCGAAGCTGATGTGGGGCCGCGGCGCGGATTGCGGCATCGGTCGCGTGGAAATACCGCTCCGCGAGTTCAGAGAGGAAGGCGTCGCAATCGGCGAAGAACGCCTCGCCGCCGGCGGGCCGGGCGGTCTCCTGGTTCTGGCCTGCAACAGGCCGACGCGAATACCCGACCTGCGTCCCCTCGGCCCGCTCCAGTGCGGCCCAGTCGGCGAAGCGGGTGCCCCAAGCGGCGTTCAGGCCTCCTATGTCCGCGTGTCGCGCGTGGAGGAGCGCCACCGCGGCGGCACGTCCCGGCGTTCCCTTTGGGAGGTTGAGGAACGCCACGAGGAGTTCATCCTTGGCGCGCCAGTCGGGCCCCCATCGAAGCTCGTTGTCCGTGAACCAGCCCAGCACCTGGGGATCCTGCGCGTGGTCCCCGATTTGGCGGCGGGCGTCTGCCGCGACAAAGGCCTCAAATTCCGGATCGAAGACGTCGGGGAAGACCCCGTGCAGCCAGGCGTTCCGGTCCCCCGCCTTGTGGCTGATGAAATGGGCTGCGAGATCCAGCGTAGGGGCGTACGCCATGTGGCGGCCCCCGCCGAGGTCGATCGCGGCCAGTTTGGGCTCGGACCAGGCTCCGAGCGTGTTGAATCCCCAGCCGTCCAGGCGGTGGACGGCGGCGTCCCCCCACGCCTGCTCGCCTCCGTACTTTGCCAGGCAGGCCTCCATGTAGGGTTCCCGGCCCGTTCCCCTGATCCTGTCCCCGTGGAAGCGCACTCCGGTGACACCAATCGATAGGGTCTTCTTGCCGGACGGGTCCACCAGCCAGGAAACGCCCCCTTCCGTCGCGATCCGGTAGAACCCGCTCCCTGCGGGGACGGCGACAACGTCGGCCCGCCCGCCCCCCTGTAGGAGTGCGGCCAGGAGGACAAGGGCCCAGGCTCGTCGAAGCATGAGGGGGATGGGTTGGGACCAAGAGGACAGCAGAGAAAAGGTGGTCTGGAGTCAAAGCCTCGGCGCACGGGCCGATGGACGGTCCCAGCGTCGCCCGCTTAGACCGTGCTCTTCAACTGGCGGCTCACCGCTCCCAGCAGCGAGGCCCCGTCGAACGGCTTGTCGAGCACCTCGACTACGCCGGCTTCCACCATCTCGGCCCGCCGGTGCAACTGGTCCTGGCCGCTGCAGGCGATAATGGGCACGGAGCTGTCGATTTGCCGGATGGCACGGGCCATGTCGATACCGCCCATCACCGGCATCATCACATCGGTGACGATGAGGCGGATCTGGTCGCGGTGTTCCTTGAATAGGGCGACCGCCTCCCCTCCGTTCGAGGCCAGGATCACGTGGTAGCCGTAGGCCTCAAGCATGAGTCTGGACGAATGCCGAATCGGGCCCTCGTCGTCCACGAAGAGCACCAGCTCCGCGTTGCCGCGTGGCATGGCTGCCGGCTCCGCGGGCTTGTGGGCATCGGTGCGGTTCTGCTTCGCCGGGAGGAAGACGTTGAATTCCGATCCGTTCCCCGGCTCGCTGTGCAGGGTGACAAGGCCCAGGTGGTTTCTGACGATCCCGACAACCGTGGAGAGCCCGAGCCCGGTGCCCTTGCCGATCTGCTTGGTCGTGAAGAAGGGATCGAAGATGCGATTCATGACAGCCGGATCGATCCCGGTGCCCGTGTCCCGGACCCGCAGCCTCACGAAGGGGCCCGGCTTGGCCGGGGCGTGGTGCTTCACGTCGCCCTCCTCCAAGTGGACGTTCTCCGCCGACAGCGTGAGCGAGCCGCCGTTCGGCATCGCGTCGCGGGCGTTCACACAGAGGTTCATCAGGACCTGCTGGAGCTGGGTGGGGTCAGCCACCACGTTCCAGAGGTCCCTCTGGACGCTCATGGAGACATGGATGTCCTTGGGCAGGGTCTCCCCCATAAGGTGGGCGATCTCCTTGAGGATGTGCCCGGGATGGAGCATGATCCTGGTCCCCTCAAGGCCGCGGCTGAACGCGAGCAGCTGGCCGACGATGCCCGCGCCGCGCTGGGCGCTGCCCTCGACCATGTTCAAGAGCCTGATGTCCTCCTCCTCTCTCAGCTTATCCCGCAGGAGGCCGATCGACATCAGGATCGGGGACAGGATGTTGTTGAGGTCGTGGGCGATGCCGCTCGCCAGGGTCCCGATGGCCTCGAGCCTCTGGGCGCGCAGGAATTTCTCCTCCAGCTCGCGCTGGTCTGAGATGTCCTCGGCCACGCCCACCACGCGGATGACTTTCCCGGAGGCGTCCTTTACCGGGAAGGCCCGGTCGCGGATCCACCGCGTGGCCCCGTCGGGCCTCAGAATGCGGTAGACCTCGTTGTACGTCCCGAGGTTCTGGCGCTCGCGGGTCGCCTCGAGGACCCGGGCGCGGTCGGACTCGTGCAGGCTGTCCCTCCAGACGTCCATGGAGGAATAGAGGCTCTCGCAGCTGCGGCCCCAGACGATCGCAAAGCCGGGACTCACGTAGATGATGCGGGCTTTCTCGACGTCCAGGATCCAGAAGACCTCCAGGATGCTCTCGACCACCTCGCGGAAGCGCTCTTCCCCTGTCCTGAGTGCGTCAAGTAGGCGCCCGCGCTCCACGGCGGCCGCCACCTGGTCGGCCACGGTCTTGAGCAGCCGCAGGTCGTCTTCTGCAAATCTCTCGTGGACGCGGCTGCCGAAGGAGATGGTGCCGATCAGGCGGGATCGCGAGACAAGAGGCAGGCCCACGTACGCGCGCACGCCGAGCGCGATGATGTCCGCCGCCTGAGGAATCGGCGAGCTTGGCAGATCCGGGATGACCACCCCCTCACCGGTCTGCGCCACCAAGCCGCACAGGGACTGCCCGAAGCCAAGCGCAGAGAAG
>CAYNLL010000255.1:0-5235 GCA_964398015.1 uncultured Opitutaceae bacterium
GTTGATAGAAGAGGTCGATGACGTCGGTCCGAAGGCGTTTCAGCGAAGCCTCGGCGACCTCCTTGATATGGGAGGGCCGGCTGTCGAGGCCGTCCATGCGCTCACCGTTCGGCCCGATCCGGAAGCCGAATTTCGTGGCTATCCTTACGTCCCGCCTGAACGGGGCGAGGGCTTCGCCGACGAGCTCCTCGTTCTTGAACGGTCCATAGATCTCAGCGGTGTCAAAGAAGGTGACGCCTTTGTCGACGGCGGCTCGGATCACCGAGATCATGGCCTGTTTCTCTCCCGCCGGACCGTAGCCCGAGCTCATGCCCATGCAGCCGAGCCCGATGGCCGAGACCTTTAGATCGCTGTTTCCGAGTGTTCGTAGGTTCATGTGTTGGATCTCCAGTGGTTGATTGGGGCTGAGCTTAGCAGGATCCGCCGCAGGTGTCGCCCGCGCCCTTGCTCGACCTGTTGGGGAATTGCTCGAAAATGCACCCGGAGCCTCCACGATGCGTCCGAGCGCATGCCCGTTCCCGACACAACGTCCGCCGAGGCACTTCACCGCTACGCCGTGGGAAAGGTGGTGGCTTCAAGTAAGGGCCTGGCGTGGAGGGATATCCAGATCTCAACCATGGCACTGCCGCCCGCCGCCGACGCCTTCACCATGCCGGCCGTCACCGAGCCCTTTCTCGTGTGGACCACCTCGGGCGAGGCGGAGACCCAGGAGCGCGAGCTTAACGGTCCTTGGGTCACAAGCCGGGTGAGGAAGGGCTCGATGTTCCTCACCGCAGCAGGTGCGCCCTACGACTTCCGGTACCGCACGCTCACCCCCGAACCCTATGAGGTGGTGCTCGTGTTCCTGAGCGTGCCCCTGTTCAACGAGGCCCTCCAGGAGGTGTTTGGCGCAAACGCGAAGAATGCCCGGTTGCGTGACATGTCAGGCTTCGAGGACCCACACCTCGTCCCGCTCCTGCAGCAGTTGCAGGAGGAAGCGGCACGGCCGACGGCAAGCCGATTGCTCGTCCGCGGCATCGCACAGGCGCTCGCCATCCATCTGGCGCGAAATTACACCGCTGTCACAGAGGCGGTGCGGGGCGAGGCGGCGTCCCTTCCGGGCTTCAAGCTGCGGCGAGTCACCGACTGGATGGCGGAGCACCTGGCCGACGAGTTTAGCCTCCCTCGGCTAGCGAAGCAGGCCGGCATGAGCGAGTTTCACTTCAACCGCCTGTTCAAGCGGGCCACAGGCATTCCTCCCTCGCAGTACCAAATCAAACTCCGCATCGACGCCGCCCGGCGTCTGCTGCGTGAGACAAAGGAAAGCGTGATCACAATCGCCAACGAAGTGGGCTATTCCAACCCGAGCCACTTCGCGCAGCTCTTTAGAAAGGAGACGGGACTTGCTCCCACCGATTACAGGCGTGAGCGATAGACAGGTGTCGCGATGGGGAGGGCGTTCAGAAAGGGGCCTTTCCCCTCGCATTCGCCGGTCAGCGCTGTTGGTGCCGGCATGGCGCAATCTTCGTCATGGCACCTGCTTAACGCCACCTCCCTTCGAGGTGGGTGAAGGACGACTCGAGAACCTTGGTCTTGGCCTCCCGGCGTGATCTTGGCACGATTCGACCACGCGATCGGCAAACGTGATTCTCTCGGCACAACCTATTTCTGGAGCGGATCTTGAGGCATGGCGCGAGCGCTACCGGCTGGAGGCAAGGGGCCAGATCGTTCACGATTCCCTTCACCGGCGTGTGGGTTGGACTTCAAGCCACCAGATCAGGGTGGGAACGACGGTTGCCGGCTACGGCTCGATGGCGGTCGCGGGACCGTGGTCCGGGAAGCCCACCCTCTACGAGTTCTACGTCGCGCCGGACTACCGCTCGCAGGCTTTCGCGCTTTTTGAAACCTATCTGGCGGCAAGTGGCGCCCGCGAATTCGAGGTCCAGACAAATGACAGCCTTCTGACGGTCATGCTGCATGCGTATGGGCGCGGCGTCGTCAGCGAGAAGATCGTCTTCGAGGACGCGGAAGCCACGTCGCTCCTGAAGGAGGGTGCGACGCTTCAGCGCGAGACCTCGGACTCCGCGGATCGCGCCTGCATCGCACAACGTCAAGGCGGCACCAAGTGGCGGATGGAGATGGACGGGATGGTTGTCGCGACGGGAGGCGTCAATTTCCACTACAACCCGCCCTTCGGCGACATCTACATGGAGGTTTCCGAGGGATTGCGCAGGCAGGGCCTGGGTTCCTATTTCGTTCAGGAATTGAAGCGGGTAACGTACGAGCTGGGGCAGGTTCCATGCGCCAGGTGCAACACCGCCAATGTTGCTTCACGTCGGACGCTCCAACGGGCGGGCTTCGCCCCGTGCGGCCATATTCTCCTGGGTTCTCTTGCCGGCCCCTAGCGCCAGGGCATTTGGCCCTCCGGACCCTACGGCGCGTTCGGCGTGTGGCCGCACGCCCGGTGACGCCGGCTAGAACTTAAGTGGCGGCCCCAAGAGCTCCATCCCGTGCCGAGCCCAGAAGTCCTTCCCAAGCGCCTCCTGATCCTTCGGAATGGCCGGGCCAAACGCGGCCATCTTCTCGAAGAAATCCTCCATGCTGCCGGCCGGTTGAAACAGAACCAGCATCTGTCCCTCGCCCTCGCTGACCATGGCGAAGGCATGCGGGATTTTCCGAGGAGCGAAGGCGGAGTCGCCCGGATGCAGGCTGAAGGTGTCGCTGCCGACCTGAACAATGAATTCACCCCGTATCACATAGAACCACTCGTCCTGAAAATGGTGCCTATGGAGGGCGGGTCCGCCCTTGTTCTGCCGGATGGTGTCGTAGAGGCAGAGATCGCCTCCTGTGTCTCTTGCCGACACCTTGAGGTCGAAGCGCCCACCCATGATAAGGAGCTCCTCACGGCGACGGTCCTCATTTGCGCCGACCCGGAAACCCGCCGCGGAGCGGCCCGGAGCGGAGGGAGCCAACTCGGCCGCTCTGGACTTTAGCACCAAGGGCATTGCCGCCAGGGACGCCGTGAGGAAATGCCGTCGATTCATGGTCAGGGAGGATTGGGCTGGGCCGGGGGAGGGAGTCCAACCGCATAAGGCGGGTGGAGTGGAGCCCAATCTAGCTGATTGCGGCGCGCACCGCGTCAAGCTTCGAGTCGGGTGCCGTCGCTCGACAGCGGTGCCTCGAAATGGGGCAGCGCCGGCCGGGGCCTTCCTCCGGCGTTGCGCGTTCGGCCTCCCTTGCAGTTGCCTGCAATCGGCTTCACCGCAGGGGCATTGTCTGCTAAAGCATCCATCTGATGCCCGGCAGCGAGTCGCACCACAGGTCACATTGCCAGGGCTGTGGCGCGCCCCTTTCGGGGCCCTTTTGCGCGCAGTGCGGGCAGCACGACGTGGACTACAACCGGTCGTTCTGGCATGTCATTGAGGATGCGCTCGAGGGATTCCTGCATTTCGACGGGAAGTTCTTCAAGAGCGCCCGGTACATCTTCACACGCCCGGGATTCCTGACGAATGAGTTCATCGCGGGACGCCGCTCGCAGTACGCCAATCCCGTCCGATTCTACGTCTTCGCGAGTTTTCTCTTCTTCGCGGTGAGCGTGCTCATGGGCAACCGGCCGGCGCCGGCGGGAAGTCCCGCGGTGAACCTGGGCACGACGACGAAGGTGGCTGGCGCCGCCGAAGGGACGGCCAAGGCAGATCCCGATGTGACGGCAGCGAGGACCGCCCCCGAAGCCAAGGCGGCGACTGGAAGTGGCGTCAGGGTGACCTCGGAAAAAGGCGTGAAGCAAAGCTGGCTCGACGACCCCCTGAGGATCACGTCCGACTCCATGGACGAGGTCGCCCTCAAGCAGCTCAAGGCCGAGGTCTGGCATCTGCTGCCGGAAATGCTGTTTCTCTGCCTGCCCCTCCTCGCGCTGGTGCTCAAGTTGGTCTATTTCAGGACGGGTCGATTCTACATAGAGCACGTGATCTTTGCACTCCACGTCCAGGCCCTTGCCTTCCTTTCGTTCATCGTCATCAAGGCCGGTGGATTGCTTGGGTCGCTTGTCGGCAAGAGTGTCGAGAGCGGGGTGGGCACCGTGCTGCTGCTGGGAATGTTCTACCTCATCTTTCGCGCGGTCCGGACCGTTTACGGACAGGGCCGCCTCAAGACGGCGCTCAAGTTCGTGCTGGTCGGCGCATGCTACGGATCGATCCTGCTTTTCGGGCTGATAAGGCTCGTAACGACGTCAACCTACCTGGTTTTGCGAGCCGGTTAGGATCTCAATCCGTGTTTCGCGGAGAATACAGGGCGCGGTGGGTTGGCCCCCGGGCCATGGTCACGGTTCCATCGGGGTCATCTCCGAAACCACCTTGATGACCTGGTAGGAGCAGGGATCCCTGCCGATGTTTCTCATCGTTCGCTCGTCGTTCGGGGCGACATAGAAGAACGATCCCGCTTCGACCCGGTGGGTGGCCGTGTTCAGCGTGGCCTCGACGGTGCCGGACTTGACGATGAAGAGCTCGTCGCCCGGATCGCGGCTGCGGGGCGTGGTGCTCTCGCCTGGATTGAGCGTCGTGATGTGGCTCTCGAGCCTGAGAAACGTGAGGGTGGGAGAGTCGAGCACGGCGCGGTGGAACCCGTTCCTCGTGGGTGCCCCGGAAAGGTGCTCGCAGTCCACGACGCGGGATGAAAGGAGCCCCGGCGGCGCCCACTCTGCGGCCGGCCTGTTGGGCACGGTGTGAAGGGCCCCGGTGCAGTAGTTGATGACGTAATAGGTGGCGGGAGTGTCGCCCGTGTTCGTGAGGTTGTGCACGTCGTGTGACGCCAGGAAGATCAGGGCTCCGGGTCCCGCGCCCTGGGCCTTGCCATTGATCGAGACCGACACGCGCCCCTCCTTTATCAGGAGCAACTCCTCCCACGGGTGGTGGTGCGGCGGGTGGGACGCAAATCCGGGCCTCAGCGTCGTGACATGGACCTCCAACTTCTCAAGGGCGGGGGTGGGCGCGTCGAAGACCGCGCAGTACGTCCCCACGGGGGTGGGCTTGAAGGCGAGGGCGGCCCAATCGACAAACGTCGAGCCCAGCGGAGTCGACCGGGCCGGGGGTGAATACGTGACGGAGACGGGCTGGGCGGCCGCGGAGAGGGCGAAGGCGCCGAGCATTGAAGCGAGCAGGCAATGCGGAAAACGGGTCGATTGTTTCATGGGCGGGTGGCGCGCTCTCGGGGATGTTGGGGGCGATGTCAATTCGGCGTGCGGCCCGACAGGGACGGGAT
>CAYNLL010000256.1:0-5213 GCA_964398015.1 uncultured Opitutaceae bacterium
CGTGAAGTAGTTGTTGTGGACGCTGCGCTGCTTGCCCCGCTTGCCGTCCGCAGGGTTGGGCTTCAGGCCCGCCCGCATCGCGGCGACCATCCGCCGCTGCATGGGGATGATGACGAAGAAGACGTTGGCCGCCATGATCGTGCCGATGGAGGTGCCGACGTGGATGTACGCCGCCCGCCCGCCCAGCGTGCGCCCGAGCTCCCACGCGAGCAGCGTCAGGAGCCCGAAGACGACCACCGCGACGGCCTGATTGCTCCGGCCGAGCGGCGAGCGGCAGAGGAGGTCGTAGACGATCCATGAACCCACCATGCTCGCGGCGCCGATCTCCACGGCCTGCAGCGGCTTGAGGAGCGCGACGTTCGGGTCGATCATCATCGACTGCGCGTTCAGCCAGTAGACGATGACCAGGAGCGCGGTGCCGGTGAGCCAGGTCGTGTACGCCTCCCACTTGAACCAGTGCAGCTTCTCCGGGAGCTTGGCGGGGGCGACCGCGTACTTCTGCGGGTTGTAGAAGCCCCCGCCGTGCACCGCCCAGAGTTCGCCCGAGACCCCCTTCTTGGCCTCGTCGGAGTCAGGCGCGGGCGCCTCTATGGTGTCGTCCAGCCAGACGAAGTAGAACGACGAGCCCACCCAGCAGATTCCCGCGATCACATGGAGCCAGCGAACGAGCATGCCCAGCGTCTCGATCAGGTGAGCTTGCATGGAGGCCAGGGTCAGGTCGCGGTCTCGGTGAAACGCGCCTCGCGGATCACGGTGATCTTTATGGTGCTCGGATACTGGAGCTCGGCCTCTATCCTCGCGCGGAGTTCCTTCGCAATCTCCCGGGCCCTGTCGTCGGTCACGCCCTGGGGCGACACGACCACGCGGATCTCGCGCCCGGCCTGGATCGCGAAGGCCTGCTGGACGCCCTCGATCGACATCGCGAGCTCCTCGAGGCGCTTGAGCCTCTGGATGTAGCTCTCCATCGACTCTGCCCGCGCGCCGGGGCGGGTCGCAGAGATCGTGTCCGCAAGGATCACCAGGCCCGCGTAGATCGTCTCGGGCTTCACCTCCTCGTGGTGGGCGGCGACGGCGTTGACGACGATCGGCGTCTCGCCGTGCCGCTTGATGAACTCTGCCCCGATGCCGGCATGGCTTCCCTCCAGCTCGCCCGAGACCGCCTTGCCGATGTCGTGGAGAAGGCCAGCCCGCTTCGCCACGTTCGGGTCGAGGCCGATCTCGCTCGCGATCAGCGAGGCGAGGAACGCGGTCTCCACCGAGTGGTCGAGGACATTCTGGTTGTAGGAAAAGCGGTACTTCAGCTTGCCGAGGAGCTTGATGATCTCCGAATGCAGCCCGTTGATATTGAGCTTGTTGACGGCATCCTCGCCCGCCTGCGTCGTGGAGAGGTCGATCTCGTCCTGGGCGCGCTTGACGTATTCCTCGATGCTCGCGGGATGGATGCGCCCGTCCTTCACGAGCGCCTCGAGGGCGTTGCGGGCGATCTCGCGGCGGACGGGATCGAACGACGAGAGGAGGACGAGCTGCGGCGACTCGTCGATCAGCAGCGTGACCCCAGTAGCGGCCTCGAAGGACTTGATGTTGCGGCCCTCCCGGCCGATGAGGCGGCCCTTCATGTCCTCGCTCGGCAGGTGGACCAAGGAGGCCGTGAGGTCCGTGTTGGGCTTGCTCGCGAGCCGCTGCATCGAGGCGATCAGGATGCGCCGCGACTGGGTCTGGAGCTCCTGCTCGGATTTCTCGAGGGTCTCGCGCCTCATCGCCCGCAGCTCGTCCTGGCACTCGAGGAGCACCTCCTCGCGCAGCTGCTTGCGGACCTCCTCGGCATCGAGCTGGGACACACCCTCGAGCCGGGAGCGCACGCTCTTCGAGAGGTCGCGGATCGAGTCGCGCGCCTGCCTGATCGCGGAATTCTCGCGGTTGAGCCGCTCCTGTCGCTGCTCGAGCTGGAAGTCCAGCAGGGCGAGCGATTCCTCGTGGGCCTTGATCTCCCTGAGCCGGACGTCCGACTCGATCTCCCGCCGGTCGAACTCGCGATTGAGTTCGGCCCGCTTTTCCTGGATGTCGGCCTCGACCTTCTGCTTGAGTTCCTCGCCGGCGACCGCGGCCTCCCGGCGGGCCACCTCGATCAGCTCTGTGGCCTGCTCGTGGGCGACCCTGCGCGTGTACCGTGTGACGACCCAAACCACAAAGAAACCCACCAGGACGCCCACGAAAAGCGAAATGGGAAGGGCCGCGTCAAAGAGTCCGCCAGGCTGTGCTAATACTGATGCTATTTCGGCTGGGTTTTCTATGGCCAAGTGTTGGGTTTGTTAAACATGGCGAACCGGCTGCAGACCTCAAGTCTGTTTCCCGCAGCCTCAACCGAGCGTTTGAAACGCCGGCAGCGTCCCGCCGCGGGGCTCATGCGTCGTCGTCGATCCGCCTAGAACCCAAAAAGATACCGGCTATTCCGCTGCCGGCGGCGCCCGCCACCGTGCGCCCTGGAACCTCCGGGAGCTCCCCGGACCCGTCGCCGGAAGGTGCGCCATTTTTGCCTAGTCCCTGCCGAGCCTGGGCCGTATAGACGGTCCTGTGGGACTCTCGGCCATCAAGAGGTTTGCCGCCCGGACGGCGGGACGCGCCGCACCGTCCGCGCTGAGACTCCTGGCCCACCACAACAGGATCAGGCGGGGCCGGTGGCCCATGCTGGACGCCCTGGTGGCCGACCCCGCCTGCCGCGCGTGGCTGGCCTCGCTGGAAAACCCCACGCGCACGCGCCACGGCTTCAGAATCCTCACGATCCCGGGCGACCTGACCTCGGACTTCATAAAGCTCCACGGCCAGCACGAGCCGGGAACCGAGGACTTCATCCTCGATCATCTTGAGGCGGGAACAGCGTTCCTCGATATTGGGGCGAACATAGGCTACTTTTCGCTGCTGGCCGCGGTGGCAGGCAAGGCGCGGGCGGTCGCGTTCGAGCCCCAGGCACCGATCGCTGAACTGCTGCGCCGGTCGGCGCAGGACAATCACGTCGCGGATAGGATTAGGGTGGAGTGCCTCGCGCTGTCGGACAGCCCGTCGACAATGAGGATGACGTCGTGCCCAGGGAATACGGGCCATTCGCGCTTGACCGATGGAGGCGACGTCGAGGCCCAGCCCTACCCCGTCTCCGTCGTCGTCCTTGACGAATGGCTGAGGGAGAACCCCATCGGGCGCGTGTCGGTCTGCAAGATCGACACGGAAGGAGCTGAACTCAATGTGCTTAGGGGAATGGCGCAGCTGCTGGCGCGCGACAGTCCCGCGGTCGTGATCGAGGTCATCGACGATTTCCTCGGGGGCTTCGGCTCCTCGGGGCGGGAGGTTCGCCAGCTGCTCGAGGGACTCGGCTACCGCGACGTGTCGGCGCGGTACACCTCCAAGGGCGACAGCAATCGATACCTGGTGAAGGGCTGCGCCTGAGCGACGGGCACCGGGGGAGCCGGGCCCCGCCTCAGCCGTGTCTCTGGAACGCGGGCAGGGTCTTGTCCAGGATCGTCTGGATCCTCTCTAGCGCGGCGGCCTCGCCGTCCGAGTCCCCGGTCTGGACGACGACGTAGGCCCACCGATCGCTCGTCCCGTGGAGCACCCGGTCCGCGGCGTCGCGCGCGATGCGCTCCCAGTGCGTCGAGACGACGACCTCGCCGCCCACAAAGTAGTACGCGAACAGCTGGGGGACCACCAACGGGCCGCCGGGCGCCATGACCTCCTTCTCCACCCTCAGCACCGTGGCGGGGAACCCGCCGGGCTTCCCGGGATAGGCGAAACGGTGGGCGAACGAGCCCTGGATGGTCCAGCCCTGGCCGACGAGGCAGTATTCGGGCCTGTGGATCGACGTCCGGTCGCGGCCGCTGAGGACAATTGAAAGAAACGCCTGTTTCGACGGGTCGGCCAGGGACACGTAGATCTTGCGCGAAAACCCCGTGTCCGCGGGAAGGACCTGCCGTTCAAAGTCGGTCACTTCGGACCTACGCCCGATCCAGTCGTTTCCAAGGAACGTCGGGAGCTCCACAGGGTTCAGCCCGTCGCGGGCGAGCACGATTCCGGAACGACCGCTCGGGGGCAAACCGGCGACGTGGACCAGCACCGCGGCCGCAAGGGCCGAGGCGCAGACGACGCCACCGGCGGCGGCCCAGGCCCCACGCGTCCCCTCCTGCTCCAGGGGCCCCGGGACCGCGGCTTCGCCGCCCCCGGCGGGGGCCCGCTCGCGCTCGTCCCTCGCCCATCCCGGGCGAGCGCGGGCGGCGATCTCGGCGAGCCCGTAGACGCCGCCCAGGACGATCGCGAACACCCCGAACCCCATGATCTCGTGCACACGGTCCCCCCACGCCCGTCCGCCCAGCTGCGCCGCGACAATGATCGCGACGATGCGCGCCACGTTCCCCACGAAGATCAGAGGGACGCTCGCCGCCAGCATCGCCGCCCAGAGCCAGCGCCGCCAGAAGCGCAGGTAGCCCAGGAGCAGCGAGAGCGCCGCGAGGGCCATGAGCGACCTTACGCCCGAGCATGCGGCCGCCACGTCGTAGTCGTACCGCCCGTCGGGCGAAAGAAGCTGCGTGCCGTTGACGAGCACGCCGATGCCGAGGCCGTGCGCGATCCGCGCGCTCCCGCCGACCACCGCCATCCGCAGCCAGAACCCGGCGGAGTCGAGCGCGTTCAGCGGGATTGAAAAGACCATGAAGGCAAGGGGAAATGCGGCGGCGGCGGCCCACCTGCGGCCCCCGCCAAGCGCCACGACGCCCCAGGCGAAGAGAAGCAGCCCCAGGATCGACAGCCGCGCCTGCTCCGCGACAAATCCCAGGACGTGGAGCAGCAGGCCGCACCCCATCGCCGCGGCCGCCGCGGGCACCGTGCCGGCCGCGCGATCCCTGTCGCCTCGAGGCTTGCGCAAATTGCGCGCAGCCAGCCATACGCTGATGCCCAGGATCAGGAGGCCGTGCTGCGTCTCCGAGCCCGGGTTGAACCACTGGAAGCCCCACCAGTAGAAAAGCGAGGCGGACCCGATGTAGCCGCGCGTGCTGTTGCCGAGGAACTGGAAGATGAGCGCGCCGCAAAGCGCGCAGACCGCCGCCGGCCACAATTTGTCCCGGTTGCGGGCGCCAACGCTTGTCATGCGTCAGATTGAAAGCTTAACTCGCCCGACTTGGCAAAACCATCCCAAGATTCCGCGCCGACGCTGCTCGTCACCGAATTATGGG
>CAYNLL010000257.1:0-5168 GCA_964398015.1 uncultured Opitutaceae bacterium
CACCGAATTTGAGAAGATGCTCATTCGCTCCGGGATGCAGCTGATCAAGTACTGGTTCTCCATCCCCGACGAGGAACAGGAGTTTCGTTTCCGCTGCCGCATCAACGACCCGCTGAAGCAGTGGAAGCTCAGCCCCATGGACCTGGAGTCGCGCAAGCGCTGGGAGCTTTACACCAAGGCCAAGGAGGTGATGTTCGAGCGCACCCACCTCCCCGAGTCCCCTTGGTGGGTCGTGCAGGGCGCCGACAAGAAGAAGGCGCGGCTCAACTGCATCCACCACCTACTCTCACTGATCAAGTACAGCGAGGTGAAGCACGAGGCGGTCACGCTTCCGCCGCGGGTCCATCATCCCGACTACAGGCGCGAGCCGGTCCGGCCGGAGATGATCGTGCCGGAGATCTACTGAGTCCCTGGGCTCCCCGCCCCCGCGCCTGCGCGGCGCGGGCCCTCACGGGTACAGCCACTGCTCGGTCCACTGGCCGTTCTCGCGCACTTGGAGGATCCTCTCGTGCCGGCGGAAGGGCTTCTGCGACCAGAATTCCACGCGGTCGGGCACGACCCGGTAGCCCGACCAAAACGGGGGCCGCGGCACCGCTCCGACGGGGTAGCGCAGCGCAAACGCGGCGCAGCCCTTCTCGAGGTCGAAGTAACCCCTCATCGGATGGGACTGGTCCGAGGCCCAGGCGCCGAGCTGGCTCAGGCGCGGCCTTGTCGCGAAATAGGCGTCCGCCTCGGCCTCGGACACCGGCTCGGTCCGCCCAGAGATGCGCACCTGGCGCCCTATCCGGTTCCAGTAGAAGCAGAGCGCGGCCCTCGGGTTGACCGCAAGGTCGGCGGCCTTGGGGCTGCCCAGGTTCGTATAGAAGACGAAGCCCCTCTCGTCGGCGTGCTTGAGGAGCACCATCCGGACCGCGGGGTTGCCGTGGGTGTCGCTCGTGGCGAGGGCCATTGCCGTCGGCTCGGGCTCGCCGCCGCGCGTGGCCTGGTCAAGCCACGTGGTGAATTTCTCGACGGGATGTGTCATGGAGGAAAATTGGGGGGGGCGATCAGGGGCGGCGCCCGCGCGGCATGCCCGGGCGCCGCGGCCGGCGGTTAGTCCCCCAGGCACGTGCCCACGGACCGGGCCGAGGAGACCCAGGAATGGTCCATCGGGACGAGCTTTAGCTTGCTCGCGATCTGGGCGATCGGCACGGGCCGCACGCCGTGGCCCTGCGAGGCGACCATCACCCCGCTGGCGCCCGCGGCAATCAGGTCGACGCAGGCGGTCCCCAGCCGCGTGGCGAGCAGGCGGTCGCCGAAGGAGGGCGTCCCCCCGCGCTGGACATAGCCGAGGATGGTGACGCGCGCCTCGAGGCCCGTGAGCCCCTCCAGCTGCTTGGCGAGGCGAAGGGTGTTGCCCGCGTGCTCCGCCTCGAGCTCCGCGATCCGCAGCTTCGCGTATTCCCTCTCCTCGGGCGTGCGCGCCTTTTCCTTGCGCTTCTCCGCCGCGGTGAAAAGGGCCGCGTCCTCCTGCGACTTGGCGCCCTCCGCAACCGCGAGAATGCTGAAGTTGGTGCCCGACTTGGACCTGCCGCGGATCGCCGCGGCGACCTTCTCAAGGTCGTAGGGGATCTCGGGGATGAGGATCACGTCGGCGCCGCCCGCGAGACCCGCTCCGAGGGTGAGCCAGCCCGCCTTGTGCCCCATGATCTCGGCGATGATGATGCGGTGGTGGCTGTGCGCGGTGCTGTGCAGCCGGTCTATCGCCTCGCTGGCGATCCCGAGCGCCGTCTCGAAGCCGATCGTCGCGTCGGTCACGGCGACGTCGTTGTCAATCGTCTTTGGCAGCGTGACGATCCTGAGCCCCAGCTCCGAGAGTCGAAGGGCGTTCTTCTGGGTGCCGCCGCCGCCGATGCACACCAGCGCGTCGAGCGCGTGGGCCTTGTAGTTGCGCACGATCGCCTTGGTCATGTCGCGCTCCCGTCCGTCGACGATCATCCGGTGGGGCTTGTCGCGGCTCGTGCCGAGGACGGTTCCGCCGATCGTCAGGATGCCGCTCAGGTTCTCCTTCCCCAGGATCGTGTATTTGTTCAGGGCAAGCCCGAGGTAGCCGTCACGGAAGCCGATGATCTCCCAGCCGTACCGGCCGATCGCCGCCTTGCCGACGGCCCGGATGGCCGCGTTGAGCCCGGGGCTGTCGCCCCCGGCGGTGAGGATGCCAATGCGCTTGATCTGCTTCGGGGGCACGTGGGGAGGGGTCCTTTAGGCTACGGCGGGTTGGTCCGGGGTTCAACCCCCGAGCGCGGACAGGTCGGCCCTGCATCGCGCCCGTGGTGCTCCGGCGATTCCATCATAGTCTCCCCCCGGGCGGGGCGCTCCGCATCTCTTGGCGATTGCTTGGCGAATCTTGCACCCGATATTAGGAGTGGCGGATCATGAGCGGCTTTGCCTTGCTTGGCCGCTGAATCGCCAGGCCGCCGCACGAAGTTCCCCTGCCCTCAACACCCCGATGAATCCTGCCCTGCCCCAGGCCCGCCGCCTCCTCGCCCTCGCGCTCGTCTCCGCCGGCTGCGCGCCGCTTTTGGCAAACCCTCCCCTCCAGCCCCACGTCTTTGACGTCCGCGACTTCGGGGCAAAGGGGGACGGGCGGACGCTCGACACCGACGCGGTAAACAAGGCCATCCTCGCGGCCGACGCGGCCGGAGGCGGGACCGTGGTCTTCACCCCCGGCACCTATGTGACGGCCTCGATCCACCTCCGGAGCAACCTGACGCTCCTGCTGGAGGCGGGAGCGACACTCCAGGCGGTCGATGACAAGGTGGCGCCCTACGACCTTCCGGAGCCCAACGACTTCGGCGACAAGCTCCACTACCAGGACTACGGGCACAGCCACTGGAAAAACAGCCTCATCTGGGGCATTGGGCTCCACGACGTCTCGATCCTCGGCCCGGGACTGATCCACGGGAAGGGGCTCAACAACGGGCTTAACCTCCTGACGGGCGCCTACAAGGACGGGGGCCCCGGCGCGGGGAACAAGGCCATCGCCCTGCGCGACTGCCGCAACGTGACGCTGCGGGACTTCTCGGTCCTGCACGGGGGGCATTTCGGGATCCTGGCGACCGCCGTCGACAACCTCACGATCGACAACCTGAAGATCGACACCAACCGCGACGGCATGGACATCGACTGCTGCCTGAACGTGCGCATCACCCGGTGCAGCGTGAACAGCCCGTGGGACGACGGCATCTGCCTGAAGGCCTCCTACGCCCTCGGCTACCTCCGCCCCTGCAACAACATCATCATCTCCGACTGCTACCTCGCCGGCAACTTCGACGAGGGAACCCTGCTCGACGCTACGTTCAAGAGGAGCGACGCCGCGTACAAGTCCTACCGCACAGGCCGGATCAAGCTCGGCACCGAGTCGAACGGCGACTTCAAGAACATCGCGATCACCAACTGCGTCTTCGACGACTGCAGGGGAATCGCGATAGAGAGCGTGGACGGCTCCCACATCGAGGATGTGGCGATCTCGAACATCACGATGCGCCACGTCGCAGGCTCGCCGATCTTCATCCGGCTGGGGAACCGCGCGCGCGGGCCCGGCGGCACCCCTGTCGGGACAATCCGAAGGATCACGATCGACAACCTCGTCGCGTCGGACGCCGACTGGAGGCTGGGCTGCATCGTCAGCGGCATTCCGGGCCACCCGGTCGAGGACATCCGCATCAGCAACGTCCGCATCCAGGAGCAGGGCGGCGGGGAGCGCGACCTCGCCGAGCGCGTTCCGCCCGAGGCGGAGGCCAAGTACCCGGAACCGGAGATGTTCGGCGACATGCCGTCCTACGGCTTCTTTCTGAGGCACGTCTCGGGCGCGGAGATGAACCACGTCAAGGTCGACTTCGTGAAGCCCGAGGCGCGGCCCGCATTCGCCCTCACGGATGTCCAGGGCGCGAGCTTCGACCACATCGACGCGAAGCGCGGCGCCGGCGACGCCGGGGTGTTCTCCCTGCGCCATGTCTCGGACTTCACCGTGACGGAGAGCCCGGGCGTCCCCGACACGCGCCTGGCAGCAGGCGAGCAGCAGAGGCTCTAGGCTGCCTTGACCCGCCAGATCGCTTGGGGCAGTGCTGGGCAGCGTGATCAGCCGAAGGTCAGACGGAAAGGCCGGCCGCGGGGAGTGGCTTGCCGCCCTGCTCCTGGTCCTCGCCACGCTCGTCGCGTACGAGCGCGTGCGGGGCGCGGGCTTCATCTGGGACGACGACCTGCACCTGACGCAAAATCCCTGCATCGTCGGCCCCCTGGGCCTCGCCGACGTCTGGACGAGCCGCGCCGCCCGGTATTTCCCGCTGGTCCTGACCACGTTCTGGGTCGAGCACGCGGCATGGGGCCTCGATCCCCTCCCGTACCACGTGGTCAACGTGCTCCTGCACGCGGCCTGCGCGGTCACGCTCTGGCGCGTGCTCACGGGCCTCAACATCCGCGGGGCGCTGCTCGGCGCCGCGCTCTGGGCTCTCCACCCGGTGCAGGTCGAGTCGGTCGCCTGGATCACCGAGCTCAAGAACACGCAGTCGTGCCTGTTCTACCTGCTGGCGATCCTCTTCTTCGTGAAGTGGGCCTCCCGGGAGGGGGCCGACGGGGGAGGACGCCCGGCGCGGCTCTACGCCGCGTCCCTGCTCTTCTGCGCCCTGGCGATGGCCAGCAAGTCGTCCACCGTCGTCCTGCCCGCCGTGCTCGGGCTGTGCGCGTGGTGGATGCGGGGGGAGTTCAGGCGGCGCGACCTGGCGGCGCTGGCGCCTGTCGTGCTGCTCTCGGCGGCGGCCGGCGCGCTGTCGCTGTGGACCCAGCACCTCGAGGGCGCCAACGCGCCGGAATGGTCCCGCAGCCTTCCGGAGCGCATCGCGGGCTCGGGGCGGGTCTTCTGGTTCTACCTTGGGAAGCTCGCGTGGCCGCATCCCCTCGTCTTCGTGTACCCGAGGTGGACCGTCGACGGCGCGCGCGCGGCGTCCTACGGCCCCACCGCGGCGATGGGCGCGCTCCTCCTCGCGCTCTGGTGGCGTCGCGGCGGCGCGCTCGGGCCGGTGCTGGTCGCCGCCGCCTACTTTCTAGCCGCCCTTGTCCCGGTCCGCGGGATATTTGACCAATACTACTGGCGCTACTCCCTTGTCGGCGACCATTTCCAGTACCTTGCC
>CAYNLL010000258.1:0-5159 GCA_964398015.1 uncultured Opitutaceae bacterium
GCTGATCTATACCGCCATCAACATCCCGTACATCGCGCTCCTGGGCGTCATCTCCCCCAAACCCGGCGACCGCACCGCCCTCTCCTCGATCCAGTTCATTGGCGCGTTCGCAGGGGGCATCATCGTTTCGGCAACGCTGCTCCCGATGGCCCGGGTGGGCGGATGGCTGGGCGCGGCGACCGTGGAGCGCGGGTGGCAGCTGTCCTTCGTGCTCTACGGGGCCGCGGCCATCCTCTTCTTCCTCACCACCTTTTTCAATTCCCGCGAGCGCGTCAGCCCCCCGAGGGCCCAGAAAACGTCCGTCCTTCGCGACCTGGGCGACCTGTTCACCAACGGCCCCTGGCTCATCGTTCTCGGCACCACGCTCGCGTTCGTCCTCTCAGGGGCGCTCAGAAGCAGCGTGACCGCCTACTACTTCAAGTACTATGTCGGCGCCCAGACGCTCACCCTGCCCTCGTTCCTGCCCGCCTCCGCCGCGGGGACGCAGACCTGGGCATGGGAAAGCCTGGTCTCGGTCTTCAACACCAGCAGCCAGGTGGCGTCGCTGGCCGGAGTCATCATGATCCCGTTCTTCGCCAGGATCACCGGCCGAAAGGCCGCTGTCGTCGTCCTCATGCTCGTCGGGATCGCCTCGATTGGGTCCTTCTATTTCCTCCAGCCGAGCCAGCTCCCGCTCATCTACGGATTGAACATTCTCGGCGCCCTGACGGGCGGCCCCCTGACTGCCATCCTCTGGACGTTCTACGCCGACACGGCCGATTACGCGGAATGGAAGAGGGGCCGCCGCGCCACGGGCCTCATCTTCTCCGCCTCGATCTTCTCCCAGAAGCAGGGATGGGCCATCGGGGCGTGGGTGGCCCTCGCCCTGATGCAGGCCCTGGGGTTTGTCGCCAACACGGCGCAAACGCCGAGGTCGCTGCACGGCCTGGTCCTCCTGATGAGCGTGCTGCCGGCGGTGTTCGCCGTCCTGGCGCTCGCCTTTGTCCTCTTCTATCCCCTGAGCGAGGCCAGGATGGCGCAGATCGCGTCCGACCTCAGGGAACGCCGGGCCATCGATGCGGCGGGGACCGCCGGCCCCCTCAGCGGGCCGCCTCAGCGCGGCTGATGTCCGGACCCGGGCCCAGGTGGCCCCGGGCACCACCCGTCGCTCCAAGGGCACCGCCTCCTATTCGGCCACCGGAAAGGTCATCCTCCTCAGGATCGCCTCGCTGCTGCCCATCGGCACCAGCGCCACCGAATCGATCTTGTTCGTGTCCAGGTTCAGAAGGTTGAGCTTCAGGTCCTCCGGCGCGACATCCCAGGGATATTTCGGATCGCTCTTCGGGTTGGGCGCGAGCTCGTAGGCCAGCACGGGCAAGGCGCCCCCCAGCTTCTGGAGCGCGTAGCGCGCCGGCGCCCACACGACCGGGAAGAAGAAGTAGTCGTGGAAGCCCGGCACCGGATAGTCCTTGTTCACCCTCCTTATCGCCGCAATCGGCAGCCCGTAGAGGAGCGGCCCGCGCCTCACGTAGAACTCGCCGTTGTTGCAGGGGACCGGCCGGGCGTCCGCATCCCAGGTCAGGCTGAGGGTGTCGCCGGCCGTCCAGCGCTTGGTCACGAGCAGCCATCCGCCCGCGCGGAGGATCTCCGCGCCCGGACAGGCGGTCTCCACCCGCGTCGCCCAGGCCGGGACCCGCACGTGGAGCGAAAACAACACGGGGGCCTGCGGGTCGACGCGGACCACCACCTTGTCCGAGAAGGGATAGCTCGTCTCCTCCGCGAGGCGGACGCCCACGTTGCCGACCGAGGTCTCGACCGTGCTCGGCCCGTACAGGACCATCGCAAGCCCGTCCGGGGCCCTCATCCACATGTTGCGGACAAAGATCGGCGTGATCTGGGTGAAATTGGGCGCGCAGCAGTTCGCGACGTCCTCGTGGGCCGGCGAGAAGATGCACCGATTCATGATGGCCCCGTCGATCCGGTAGATGTTGTCCGTGGTCACGTAGTCGACGCCCGTGCCATCGGAGAGGCGCGAACCCTGCACCGAGTTGTAGAACGTGGTCTCCGCCTGCTCGGCGAGGTCGCCCCGCCCGGTCTTCTGGGCGGCGCTCAGGAGCGAGGTCATCCACTCCTTCTCCCCGCAGCCCTCGTAGCCGCCCGTGTCGGGATCGGTCGGCTTGTTCAGGATGAACTCATTGGACACCGGTCCGCCGGTCGGCGACACGTGGGGCCACGCCTTTGCGAAGCCCTCCTCGCCGGCGGCCATCAGCACCGGATCCCCCGTGACGTAGGCGGCCCAGATCGGCACGCGCAGGTGCTCGTAGGTGGTGGCCCCGTGTCCCACCAGGGGGTGGTCGCTCCTCAGCAGGTTGGGGAGCGAGATGTCGGTCGAGGTGTCCTTCGAGTAGTCCCGGTAGAGGTAGACGCCAAAATCCCGGTAGGCCGGGTTGCCCGTCAGGTCGTAGAGGCGCTCCATCACGTCCACGAACATCAGGTTGTGATTCTGGGTGCCCACGCCGAACGGGTCGTTCACGCCCTCCCTGTAGTGGCTCATCGCGAGCTGCACCGCGCGCTCGACCGCCTTGAGCACGTCCTCGCGTCCGGTCGCCTCATAATAGGCGATCAGCCCCCGGTAGATCGTGGTCTGGGTCCAGAGCTCCCCGTTGTCGACGGCGCCCGACGACCAGCGGAGCGTGGGGCCATAGATGCCCATGTAGCCGTCCGGATCCTGGGTCTTCAGCAGGTAGGCCACCCGGGCGTCGGCCAGGGCCCGCAGCTGCGGGTCGCCGCTCAGCAGGGACATCATTGTGTTGCCGCTCCGCCAGTTGCCCTCGGTCTCGCCCTTCCACCAGGCGCCCTCGGCGCCGCCCCAGCTGCCGCCGCCGGCGTTCTGGATCCGGTTAGGCAGGTTGCGGCCGTCCTCGGCGAAGATGTTCGCCCCGCAGGTCATGGGGGCGATCTCCGGCATGTGCCCGGCAAAGCCGACCTTGAGGTCGCGGACGATCTGCTCGCGAATCCACCCGGCCGGCATGACCTCGCCGAAGCGCAGCAGCCGGAACTGCGGCTCGACCGCGTAGGCCGCGGTGTCGGCGCGCGCCCCCGGCGCCGCAGCGGCGACGCACGACAGGACGGAGAGCAGCGCGAGGAAGGCCGGACGACCGATTGGGGGATTCATAATCTTGGGTACTCCTGTAAGGCTAATGCTGGCGGGAAGGCGCGCAATCGACGAGGTTCTTTCGGTGTCTTCAGGCGATCCATGAGCGCTCGATCTCCTCCAGGGTCCGGCCCTTGGTCTCGGGGACGAACCACCAGACGACCGCGATCAGCACGGCGCAGAAGGCCGTGTAGGCATAGAACGGGAACGCGTGGTTGTAGTGGCGCACGAACCAGGAGCCCCTTGCATCCATGAGCGGGAAGGTCTGGGTCACCGCGTAGTCGGCCGTCCACAGGAAGAAGGTGGCGAGGCCCAGGGCGCGGCCCCGCACCGTGGTCGGAAAGATCTCCACCAGGATGACCCAGGTGACGGGACCCACCGAGAGGCCGAACGAGGCGATGTAGACCAGGATCACGGCCAGCATCCAGCCTCCCGCGGCCGCCGGGTCGGCCGCGAACTGCGCCATCAGGCCCATCGCTAGGAGGGCGCATCCCATGCCGGCGGTCCCGAGCAGCATGAGGGGCCTCCTTCCCCACTGGTCGACGGAGGCGATGGCGATCACGGTGAAGAGGACGCACGAGCCGTTGATGATCGCCTGCTGCAGGAGGCCCGCGTCGACCCCCGTCGACGCGCTCAGGCCCCGGAAGATGGTGGCCCCGAAGTACATGAAGACGTTGATGCCCGTCACCTGCTGAAGGATGGCGAGCGCGATCCCGAGGACCAGCGGCCGACGCAGCTGCCTCGAGAGGAGCGACACATGGGAGACCTGCTCGCTGTGGATCGCGTCCCGTATCTCCTCCAGTTCCGCCTCGCAGGACCCCGTGCCCCGCACGCGCTCCAGGATGGTCCTCGCCTCGTCCTCCCGCTTCATCTCCACGAGCCAGCGCGGGCTCTCCGGGATCCCCAGGAGCAGCAGGCCGAAGAGCACGGAGGGGGCGATCCCCGTCGCGAACATGATGCGCCAGCCGGTCGAGATGAGCCACGCCTGGTCCCCATGCCCCGCGATCGAGTAGTTGATGATGGAGGTGGCCGCGATCCCCAGGACGATCGCGATCTGGTTCACGGCGACCAGCCGGCCCCGGACGCGAGCCGGGGCGATCTCGGCGATGTACATGGGGGTCGCGATCGACGCGACGCCGATGCCGACCCCCCCGAGGAAACGGAAGAGGATGAAGACCCAGACCTGGTCGGGGAGCGCCGTCCCCGCGGCCGACGCGAGGAAAAGGACCGCTGACAGGAACAGGGGGAGCCTGCGGCCGAAGCGGTCCGACAGCGGCCCGACACACAGGACGCCCGCCGCGCAGCCCACGAGCACGCAGCCCGACACCCAGCCCTTCATGAAGTCGCCCAGCGCAAAGCGCGCGGTCAGCGGCTCGATCGCGCCCGAGATGACTCCCGTGTCGTAGCCGAAGAGGAGGCCCCCCAGGGCGGCGACGAAGCAGATCGGGAGCAGGTAGCGGAAATTGACGGCGGAAACGGGCGCGTCCATGGGGACCCCCCGCCTACCACCACGACGCCCCGACATAGGCCGGCTTGGGCAGGCTCCATGCGGGGACGGCGGGGGCGAGCTTCAGGAGCTGGTCCTCCAGCCGCGCCATCGAAGCCGGCGGATCGCCGAGGTCCGGCACCGAGAGCAGCTCGCCGTCGCGCTTCGCCGACTCGTGGGCCACGTTGCCCGGTATGTTGTAGCGCGCCGCCGCCCACGCGTGGTTGGGCGGGAGCGCGCCCGACGTGCACGCGCGCACAAAGTCGTCGACCAGGAAGAGGTGCGAGCCGTAGTGGCCCGTCGGCAGGTTCACGAGCTCGTCCGGCAGCCTCCACTTGGGGTGCACCGGCGCCATGCCCGAGTGGAAGTCGAACTGCGTGCCGTCCTCGAGCTCCGCCACGTCGCCGCCGCCGTCCGGCTCCCCGGGGCTGCAGACCAGGAGCTCGCCCAGGGGCGTCACCTCCCTCGCGCGGTTGACCCACACCTCGCCCTCGGGCTGCTCCTCGAAGCAGCCCTCGGTGCCGAAGAGGCTCAGGCGCA
>CAYNLL010000259.1:0-3106 GCA_964398015.1 uncultured Opitutaceae bacterium
TGCGCTGTCGGCGCTGCCCGCGGCAAAGGGAAATGCTCCCACGAATGATGCGGTGGCCGCGAGCTGCCCCGGATTGTTCGTGGTGCCCCATCCCGTATCTGCCGCGATCACCTTTCCTGTCGAGTCGAACAGGCTCAGACTCGGTTGGGGCAAGGTTCCGGGCACTCCAAATTGGGTGAGACTCGGGCCATCGCCCCGCACAAGCATCTGCTCAAGGCCGGTTCCGGTGACCACGAAACCGGGTATGAGGAGGTTGGCTCCGGTCCCGACCTGCGCCCGGGTTGAGATGTTGGTGAGCCGCGTGCCGGTAGACGACACTTCATATATCTCGGCAAGCGCCACTCCTGTCGTGTTGTCCACGCCGGAGACCTGGACCGTATAGGCGCCCGGTTGCAGCGTCACGACGAGCGCGCAATCCGCGCTTCCTGTCGGAAGCGCAAAGGCTCCGACAGAGGCCGCCGTGTTCGCGATCGCGCTTGGATTCAAATTGGTTCCCCAGCCCGTGTTGGTGGCGATGACGGTCCCCGCACTGTCAAACACGCTCAGGCTCGGCTTTGCCAGGACGCCGGGGACGTTGAATTGCGTCAGGGCTGGCCCGTCAGCTCGGACAAGGAGCGTCTCACTTCCGGAGCCTGTGATGACGAATCCGGGGATCAGTATATTTCCACCGGTTCCGACCTGTGCGCGCGTCGAGATGTTGACCAATCGTGCCGTGGATTGAGGTGTCAGCAGAAAGATGAAGCTGTCGTTGTTCGGGTTAAACCCCGTGGCGACGATTTGCCCCGAGTCGTTGATGCCGATGGCGTGGGTTAGTGCCAGCCCTGGGACGGACGGCTCAATCAGCGTGTTCAGGTCCGTGACCGTCCCATTCGCGAATATGACAAAGGCGGAGGGCGAACCAACGGGCAGGTCGTATGAGCCCACGATTGTACCAAGGCCATTGATCGCGTTGGGAATGTACGAGTTTTCCGACGCTCCAATGTAAGTCGCGGCCCCGTTCGCGTAGATGAAACCCTGCCTCGCGTAGATCGAGGCACTCGAATCATCGGTGTAATAGCCGACAATGGTCCCTGCATCGTTGATTGCCGTGGCCAGGCTGTTATAGCCCCCAAAGTTGCCTAGGTCGGTCATTGTTCCACTCGAGTAGCTGAAGGCGTGATTGTATCCACTAGCCGTCGAGGACTCCCCTACGATCGTACCGGCATTGTTGATCGCATACGCGATGCAGTAGGTGCCACCGATCGGCTCCAACTCGGTCAGTACTCCCTCCGAATAGCTGTAGCCATGGTAAACGAGGTTGTTGTTGGAGTCAAAACCGCCATAGCCACCGATTACTGTGCCCGAGTCATTGATTCCAAGAGCGCCGTTGCTCACTAGGCTCAAGGATGCAAGCGACGGCGTTGGTATTATTGTGGTGACACCGCTGCTGTAGATAGCGCTGGCGGATTCTTGCATACCGGGAACAGAGCTCGGAACCCAGACCGCACCTACCATCGTTCCTGAATTGTTGATTCCAGTCGGGTTGCATGCGAATGACGTCACTTGCACAACGCCGTTGTCATCGGTGGCTGCATACTGGGAATAGAGTCCCGCTACGATTCCCTTATTGTTGATCACTACACCGCCATTCGTTCCGTCTGTATTATTCCCTGGAATGTAAAATCCTGCGGCAGTTAGATTTGTCACTGAATAGCTCTGCGCATTTACTGCAGAGGCACTGAGAAGGAGTGCTAGACCCGTCGGGAAACCCAGCTGGAATCGAATCATAGCAGTTTCCCTATGGGGCCCCTGGCGCCCAAGGCATGTCAAACCGAATGTTCAAACGAAGCCCTCGTGCCGACCTGCAGTTACAAAACTTATCGAGGCCAGCAGCACGAGGCGGCTTCGCCCTCCCGCTCAGAAACGGAAAAATCCGCAGTCCCGGAGGGCTGCGGACTTGGGAAAAGGAACAGTGCTTAGGCCTTGTTGACCAGGCCGGCCTTGAGGGCCTTCACGGAGACCCAGACGCGCTTCGTGCCGCCGTTGGCGAGCCGGATCCTGACCTTCTGCAGATTGGGCCGGAACTTGCGCTTCGTGATGCTCGTCACGTGCGTGCCGATCCCACCGCTCTTCTTGGTCTGACCCTTGCGGTTAATGATGCTCCCTTTGACGGGGCGACGACCTGTGATGACGCAGACTTTTGGCATGGTGGGATGAGTTAAAAGGAAGACGTTAGCGATCCGTGCAATCGGGTGGCAAGGGGATTCTTAGCCGAAATTTGAGGGCGGTGCCGCCTTGCGCAGCCCCCAGAGGGCCTGGAACTTCCGTCCCATGTGGGCCGGATGAAGCAGCTGCAGGAGCGAGAGCTTGTCCCGGCTCAGCCGGGAGGCCTCTGCGGTCATGAGCGCCTCGATCAGCCCCGGGCAGTGGCGCACAAAGAACCCCTCCTGCGACTCGACGACCGGAGCGCCAAAGCCCCTTCCGGCGAGGGCCTCGGAGACCCAGTCCCAGCAGACGTGGCAGGTGAGGTCCTGCTCGCCCGGATGGGCGAGGAGGTCGTTCGACTGAACGTGGCGGCTGTAGGCGCGGGCGGTGCCCTCGGGGCACGCGAAGGCGATCTCCTCCCAGGGCTTGCCGTAGTCGAATGCCAGGAAGAGCCCCGACCAGGGCTGGTCCGCCACCGCCCCGGCCAGCGCAGCGGCCTGGATGGGGGCGTCGATCACATAGCCCTCCGGCGCGTCCTGGGGAAACCGCGGCGCCGCCGCGGTCCCGGCGATCTCCACCTCGGCCAGCGAGCCGCCGGCGAACGACACGCCAAGCTCCCGCCAGGCCCCCGCCCTGAACCGGAACCTGCGGAAGGGCTGGGCGTCGAGGAGCTCGTTCGAGAAGACGATCGAGCGGCCCTCGATCGCCAGCGGCTCGCCGAGGACCACCTGCCGTGAGGAGCGGAACGGGTGGCTTACGCCCGAGAGGACGCCGCCGCCCCGCTCGGCGCCGACCTCCACGAATCCGAAGTCGGCAGGAGATTCCGGTGCGAGGAGCCGCACGCAGGCCTCGGCAACGAGGCGCCCGAAGAGCGGCGAGGAGCTGGCCGCCACGGACGCTGCCTATCGCGAGATGCGCACCC
>CAYNLL010000259.1:3116-5148 GCA_964398015.1 uncultured Opitutaceae bacterium
CTGGCCGTGAAGAAGTCCGTCCCGGGTCCGTACCCGATCCTCGGGGCCTGCCGGCGGTAGTAGCCCGCGATCGGATCGTAGAGCGCCACGTCCATGAAGTCGGCAAAGCCGACGGCCTGACCCCCGCGCGCCCGCGCGCGGAGGGCCTCGAGGAGTTCGGGCCGGGCCTGCGGCTCATTCGAAGCCTTCATTTACAAACAGGAGCCGATGGACACACTTTGGGCCATGTTCAAACGGATTCTCACCCTCGTGGCCGCCGCGGCCGTGGGCATCGCCGTCTACGTCGGCTCGATGAGGGTGGCCGGCTCCTGGAGCCTTTTCCCCAACCGCGACCTCAACCACTCCGCCGACTACGTCCGCGAGGTGCTGAAGATCGTGCACGAGAACTACGTCGACGCGGGCGCGTCGGACTACGACGCCCTGGCCCGCCTGTCGATCCACGGGATGGTGGACACCCTCGATCCCCATTCCGAGTTCCTCGAGTCCAAGGACAACGCGGAGCTGGAGGAGGACCTGGACGGCGAGTACGGGGGCATAGGGGTCGAGGTGGAGATGCACAACGGGGTCTTCGACGTCGTGGCCCCGATCCCCGGGTCGCCCGGGGACAAGGCGGGCATCCTCCAGGGAGACCAGATCCTGAGCATCGACGGCAGGGCCGTGCTGCACACGACGCCGATGGACGACGTGGTCGACCGGCTCAGGGGCAGGCCCCACACGAGCGTCCGCATCGTGCTCCTTAGGCCGGGCAACGGCAAGAAGCTCGACCTGAGCCTCGTCCGCGAGGTGATCAAGATCGTGAGCGTCCGCGGGGCGCGCATGCTCGATGCCAGCACCGGCTACATCCAGATCAGGGAATTCTCGGACCACACGGGGGAGCAGTTCGACGACGCGCTCAACGGCCTCCTGAAAAAGGGGATCGACAGCCTCGTGATCGACCTGCGCAACAACCCGGGAGGCCTCCTCGACGCCGCAGTCGAGGTGGCGGAGCCCTTCTTCAAGAAGGACGAGCTGATCGTCTACACCCAGGGGCGCCGGGCGGAGGACCGCGAGAACTACCTCTCCGAGACCGACGGGGCCCCGCTCACCCTTCCCGTCGCCGTCCTCATCAACGGCGACACCGCGAGCGCGGCCGAGATCGTCGCCGGGGCGCTCAAGGACGCGGGCCGCGCGGTGATCGTGGGCGAGCGCTCGTACGGCAAGGGCTCCGTGCAGTCCATCTTCAAGCTCAAGAACGGAGAGGGCCTGCGGCTGACGACCGCACACTACTTCACGCCGAGCGGGGTCATGATTCACGGCCGGGGCGTCTCGCCCCACGTCGAGGTGGTGGTGAGCGCCGAGGATGACCGCAAGCTCCAGAGCCAGGCCTCACGCCCGGACATCGCCGACCCGGCCGAGTTCAAGGATCGCTTCGGGTTCGAGCCGATCGAGGACAGGCAGCTGGCGGTCGCCCTCTCCGTCCTGAAGGCGGCGAAGCTCCTCGACAGGTGATCCTCGCCCTCGAGAGCTCCTGCGACGAGACCGCGCTCGCCCTCTTCGACCCCGGCGCCGGCATCGCCTGCGAGTGGGTGCACAGCCAGGTGGCGCTGCACGCCGAGCACGGGGGCGTCGTCCCCGACATCGCGACGCGGGAGCACCTGAAGAACTTCGGGCCGCTCCTGGAGCGCGCCCGCGCGACGCCCGCCTGGGCGGGCGTCTCCCGGGTCGCCGTCACGCGGGGGCCGGGGCTGGCCGCCTGCCTCGCCGTAGGCACCGCGGCGGCAAAGGCGGTCGCGTGCGCCCTGCGGGTGCCGGTGGTCGGCGTGAACCACCTGCGGGCCCACGCGTGGTCTCCCTTCATCGCCTCCCACGCGCATTCGCCCGGCGGCTTCGCCGAGCGCCTCGCGTCGTACCTTCCTCACCTCGGCCTGATCGTCTCGGGCGGCAACACGATCCTCTTCTCCATCTCCGCCGAGCGGGTGATCCGCGGCATCTCGACCACCCGCGACGACGCCGCCGGCGAGGCCCTGGACAAGGGGGCGAAGCTCCTTGGCCT
>CAYNLL010000260.1:0-5145 GCA_964398015.1 uncultured Opitutaceae bacterium
CGGTGCCGGTCGATTCCGACGGTTCCGTGATCGTCCATCTTCCCGTGGAGGTTCCCCTGGGCCTCGACACCCTCGACGCCCAGGGACATGTGCTGCGGCATCAGCCTGCGTTTCTCTGGCTCCGGCCCGGGGAGAATCGGGCGTGCGTCGGCTGCCACGAACCGCGCAACCACGGGCCCAGAAACATCCGTCCTCTGGCAACGATGCACGCGCCGGCACACCTGGACCTCAACAGCACAACGACCGCCCCCCGCGCGGCTACCCCATGAAGCTGAATCGCATCGTTCTGGCCGCGTCGTCACTTGCCCTGGCAGGCGCCGGGGCCACGGGCGGCGGATTCTTCGGCCTGCGCGCGCACGAACGGTTGAGGTCGGGATTGCCCAAGCTCGCCTTTGTCTCCTGCGTCCATTGCCACCAGCGCAGCGTGGACACGCTGCCCTGGGCGAAGCCCCGTCCGCACCATGACGCACCCGACGGGATCGCGGTTTCCCCGGACGGGAGGACGGTGTACATCGCCCTGAATGACAAGGATGAGGTCGCGGAGGCCGACGTGGCCTCGCTCTCCGTGACGCGGCGCGTGACGGTCCCGGGCGGGCCTTTCGGCCTGGCGCTGGACACGGCCGGCAAACGGCTGTTCGTGGCTTGTCGGAACCAGGACAGGGTCGCGGTGATCGACACGCGCGATCTCAAGGAAGAGGACGCGATCTCGGTGGGCATCCGCCCAACCGATGTCGCCTATTGCCTGACCCCCGCCGGGGAGCGGCTGATCGTCCCCAACTCCGGCAGCGACGACATCTCCGTGCTCTCGGTCTCGCCGCTGCGCGAGTTGACCCGCTCCGCGGCCGGCCGCGAGCCGTATGCCGTCGCGGTGTCCGCCGGCGGCGGGCGCGTTTACGTCGCCAACCGAATGGCGGTCCACGACCAGCTCCTGAGCCAGCCCGCCTCCGAAGTGACGGTCCTCGACCCTTCCAATGGGCACGTCCTCAGCAGGGTGGAGCTCCATTCGGCCCACCTGTCTGAGGGCGTCGCCGAGGTGCCCGCGCGGGGGTGGGTCATGAACTCGATGGTCCGGGTGCGCAACCTGGTCCCGATCACCCAGGTGAAGGACGGGTGGGTCATGTCCACCGGCGTGGCGATAACCCGGGGGGACGGCGAGGTGACGCAGGTGCCGCTGGACGAGGCGAACGCCTATTATTCCGATCCCTCGGGCGTTGTGGCGAGCCCCGACGGCCGGAGGGCCTACGTCGCCTCCGGCGGCGCCGACGTCGTGACGGTCCTCGACCTGGACCGGCTGGGCGCGTGGCTGGACCACGCCGGCGAAGAGGAGCGGAGCGACGCCATCGAAAACATGGCGCTGTCCTTCCGGTATGTCGCCGCCCGGATCCCGACCGGGTGCAACCCCCAGCACCTGGCGCTGTCCCCGGACGGGAGGCGTCTGTTTGTTTCCGAACGGCTCGATGATCGGGTGCTCGTTGTGGACACCACCAGCCTCAAGCCGGTGGGCCGGATCGTGCTGGGCGATGGCGGCCTCAACGACCCCATCCGCCAGGGCGAGCGGGTCTTCACGCGTGCGCGCTACACGTTCCAAGGGCAGTTCGCCTGCCGCTCGTGCCATCCCGACGGCCACGTGGACGGGCTCTCCTATGATTTCGACGGGGCCGGCGTGGGCGACAACCTGCTCGCCAACCGCAGCCTGTGCGGCGTGGCGGGCACGGAACCGTTCAAATGGAACGGGAAGAACCCAACGCTGCAGTACCAGGATGGCCCGCGGTTTGCGCGGGTGCTGATGCGGACCGACCAGATCCCCGCGCCGCAACTGGACCAGCTGGCGACGTTCATCGTGCACCTCCCGCCCACGCGCACGATCCCGTGGAGCCGGGTGGGCCAGCCGCTCACCCCCGCCGAGGAGCGGGGCCGCAAGCTCTTTTTCGCGACCCAGCGCACCGACGGCACTCCGATCCCCGTGGCGCGCCAGTGCCAGACCTGCCATCGGCCCCCGCTGTTCACGGACCGGCTGATGACCTCGGTGGGCACGCAGGGGGACCGCGACTCATCGGGCACATTTGACACGCCGCACCTGATTGGGGTCGGCGCCATGGCCCCCTACCTCCACGACGGCCGTGCGAGGACGTTGGAGGAAATCTGGACCGTTTACCAGAAGGACGATCTTCACGGCGTCAGCAGCTACTGGTCCAAGCAGCAACTGAACGACCTGGTCCAGTTCCTCAAGACGATCTAAGCGCCCACAATGAAACCCCAACCCGTCCTGTCCGTCCGCGCCATCGCGCGCCTCATGCTGGTTCTCTCGCTGCTCCCGGCGGCCGGGGCATCCGCCCAGGTCGCACCGCATGAGGAGACGCCGGCCCTTCCGTTCCCCCTCGTGGCGCGGTTCGAGAACTTCGGGGAAAAGGACGGCATCCCGTCGCACAAGATTCATTTCGTCCTGAAGACCCGCGACGGCAAGCTGTGGCTCGGCACGAACAACGGGCTGTGCGTGCGCGAGCCGAAAGGCAAGTTCCGCCGCTACGGCCCCGAAAACGGATTGAGCCATCCCGTGGTTCTTGGCCTGGCGGAGGACCCCCTCACCGGGGACCTTTGGGTCGCCACCATGCAGGGACTGAGCCGCTTCAGCGGTGGAAAGTTCACCGTCTTCACGCAGACCAACAGCGGCCTGCCCAACAATGTGGTCTACGCCGTGGCGGTCATCGAAAATGCCGTTTGGGCGGCAACCCCGGCGGGAACCGGTGTTTACGATATCAAGAGCAAGACCTGGAGCCTTTACGACCAGAACAACGCAGACATGGAGGAGCCGTGGTGCTACGCCATCGCAGCCGGTGACGGGGTTGTCTACATCGGCGTCTGGGCCGGCGGTGTCGTGGAGTTCAATCCCCGGACCGGACTCTTCAAGTCCTATCGCGACCCCGACGGCGACAATCAGTTCCAGTTGACGCCCGACAGCGGGCCCATCGCCGACATCACCTCCTGGGTCGCATTTGATGCCGGCATTCTCTGGCAGGGCACCTACTTCGGGCTCTCCCGCTACGACACGAAGGAGGCAACGTGGCAGACGTGGGTCCAGGACAAGACGCCCCTCCTCTCAAAGTTCGTCAACACCGTGTATGCCCATGGCCGCGTCGCCTGGGTGGCCACCGACCGCGGCGTCTCCGTCACCGACGGGACCTACTGGGCCAACTACACTGTCGATGAGAAGGGCCAAGGCTCGGTCCGGACCTACCGTCCCGGAAGGGCACCCGAAAACCGCGCAATGGCGACCGCCTTGGCGAACGGCTTTGTGATGGCGGTCTGGGCCGACGACCACGAGGCCTGGTTTGCCACCTCCAATGGCCTGAGCCACGGCATCTTCGCGGAGCCGACCCCTTCTCCGGCCGTCGCGTCGAATCCCTAGCCCGTCCATCCCGGAGGAAACCCTCATGAAAATCCTCGTGCCTTATTTGGTCGCCCTTGCCGCCTGCGCCCCGCTTGCGGCGCCTGCGCGGGCCCAATCACCTTCGTCCGCCCCGGCGGATGAGCCCCGTTTCATCTACGGCACCCCCGACGAGACGTATCCGTACTACGCCGGGCTGCCGAGGGAGCTCTGGCCGTACAATCAGGTGGAGCCCTACGAACGCTTCTTTGTCACCCGTTTGCCCTTTCGCGGGCCGGGCCGGGATTACCCGCCCACACCCGGCCTGAAATCGCTCAAGATCGGCCTGTTGGATGCACCAAAGTACACCCCCAATTGGGAACGCAGCGAGAGGACACGGGAAGGCATCGTCCTGGCGGTTGAGGACGCGAACCACGCGTGCCAGCCGGGCCAACTCCCCTTCGAACTGGTTGAACGGGAGGGGATTGCCCAATGGGGCGGTTCCGGAAATCTCGCGGCGAATTTTGCCGATGAGGGCGTGCTCGGCTTCCTGGGCACAATCGACGGAACCGACGCCCACGTCGCGTTACGCGTGACCCTAAAGACCGAAATCGTCATGATCAATACCTCGGACCCGGATCCCACCTTGACCGAGACGAACATTCCCTGGCTCATTCGCGTCATTCCGGATCATCGGCAGGAGGCGGCACGCCTGGCCGGGGTGATCGTGCACCGGTTCGGCTGCAAGCGCATCGCCATCCTGCGCGGCGGGGACCGCTTTGGGCGCATCAGCGTCGGCGCTTTCAGAAATTACGCCCGGCGCATGGGAAGCCCTGCGGTGCAGGAGTTGCTCTTCACGCCCGGCAAGGAGGATATTCATTACCAGATCGACGCCATCAAAGAGTCCCAACCGGACGCGATCTTCTTCATGGGCGAGCCGACTGACATCGGCCATTTCGCCAAGCAGCTTCGCGAGAATGGCGTCCACGCCCGGTTCTTCGGCACGGATCTCCTGATGGACGATCGCTTCCTGCAGACCGCCGGCGATGCGGCGGAAGGCACCATGATAACGACCTTCTTCGATACGTCCCGCAAGGATCCCCTTTGGGTCGATTTCGTCGCTCGCTTCCAAGGGCGCTGGGGACATGCGCCGGACCCCTATGCCGCCTATGCCTACGACGGCGCCCAGATCATGATCCACGCCATTCAAAGCGCGGGCCCGAACCGCTGGCGCATTCGGGATCAGGTGTGCAACTTGGACTTCTACAAAGGCGTCACAGGATGGATGCAGTTCGACGGCACCAGCACCAACATCGCACCGGTGCGGTTGGTGCAGATCGAACATGGGCGCCGCGTGATCGAGCCGGAGGCGGAGTTCACGCCCGCGACGGCCCAACGCCTCTAGCCCGCTCAGCCCGTGCCCGTCGGACCGCGTTGCCTGCTCGCTTGGCTGCTCCTGGCCGCGTTGGCCCGCGGCGCCGGTGCGCCCCAGCTGACGCTCGGCCTCGTGGTTCCTCAATCGGAGCCGGATGCGACCAGCCTGCTGCGCGGCGTTCAGCTGGCCGTCTCCGACGCCAATGAATCCGGCGATATCCCTGTCGCGCTGGAGGTGCGGAGCGAGGAGGGCCAATGGGGGACCGCCGGCAACGATGCGGTGACCCTGGTTGCCGAGCGCCACGTCGATGCGATCATCGCGCCGTCCGACGGGGCCACGAACCACCTCATCCTCCAGGTTTCCGGCCGCACCCAGGTGCCGGTCGCCAGCCTTTGCTCCGATTCGT
>CAYNLL010000261.1:0-5127 GCA_964398015.1 uncultured Opitutaceae bacterium
GATCGTCGGGATGTCCGAGGAGGCCAGGCGGTCCGCCACCAGGTCCCGTTGCCACGGGAACATCGTGCTGCTAGATCCAAGCATGAAGAACGCGAGCAGGTGCACGTTGTAGACCTGTATCTCCCGCCCATCGATGACGGTCTTGGCTCCGATCATCAAGCGATCGGTCGGCGTCGTCTTCTTTCCGCCAAATTCAAATTCTATCGCTGGCGAGGGAACGTCGATGCGCGACTTCTCGATCAGCGGCGTCTTGGAGAAGATCGCCAGCCCAATTCCGAACGGAAGCTCCCGCGGGTCCGCCTTCGGGTACGAGAACCAGCTGTCGTATCCGCCAAGCGCCTCCTTGATGCGCGTGTAGTTCGGCGGCGGCTCGACCTGCACGCCGCCGTCGAGGGCATGCTCGACCTCCTGGAGGAGCACCACGTCCGGCTTGTGCCTGCGAATCTCCTGGATCGTCGCGTCGATGTCGACGGGAGCGTTGTCGGGCGTGGAGTCGCTCCACCCCATTCCGAACTGCATATTGAATTGAAGAACCCGGAACATGCTATCTGGACTCCGCGCCCTTCAAAGAATGGGATGCCGATAAAGTCATGGGCAAGTGGGCTGATTCGTGGCTTCGCCAGCCGATTGCAGCAACAATTAAGTGACCTGTATTGACCCGGGGAGTCGTCATTCGGGCTCAGCCGTTCCCTCGACGACCCATTCGCGCGCCTCGGGCACCTGCTCGAAAAATACCCTCAATGCAGCGCTAAGATGTTCAGCATAACGGAAATGCGCGCCCATACCTGTGCGAAGCTCCGCTTCGTAGATGAACTTGTCGGCATGGGTTCCGTGCTCAAAGGGCGTCTGCGCCCCGAGAAGAAGAGAATAGACGTAGGATGGAGAGCCCCGCCTCAGGAGCTCCTCTGTGAGCTGCCTCTGGTCCGCCAGGAGCGCCTCGTGCCCCGCGCGCGGTATCTCCGGCGGAAGGTAGAACCCCGCCTGGATGAGAGGGGTGTAGCGGTTGCCGGTCCTGTGCCTGTTGAGGTCGCGGAGCTCGGCGAGCGCCATGTTGTTCCAGGCGAAGGTGACTCGCATCCGCCGCGTCGCCTGTCCCTGCTGCCCGTAGCGGTTCGTCCTGTGGCGGAGCGCCTCCGGCACCGGCTGCTCCTGGGCGAGCCAGGGCGGCGCGGCCCTGTCGACTTTCACCCAGACCTGGTCCGCCAGGGGCTGGTCGCTCAGCCGCTCAAGCCCCATCGCAAGCGAGGCGGCAAGCTCCTGGCGCGACTGCTCCTCAAACGACCTCTCCGAGGAGCTGTGCCGCATCAGCCGCGGGGACTGCTTCAGGAGCTCGTCGCGGATCAGCGCCGCCGCCCGGCGCGCCTCCGGATGGGGGAGCGAATCGAGCTGCTTGACCGTGAGCGCCCACATCCGCGAGGTCTGGACGAGCCCGACATTGGTCCGCGTGGCAAGCGGGATGAAGTACCGGGCGCGGTCGAGGGCATAGTTCTTGCGGATGCGCGCCACGACCGCGGGCTTCGCGTCCTTCGGAAGGCGCACGCGGCCCGGCTCGGCCACGCCAAGGGCGTCCAGCCGCGAGTATTCGGAATTGTACGCCGCGAAGGCCCGCGCGAGGAGCTCGCGCCAACGCGGCGCCATGTCATCGGGGATTCCAAGCTCGCCTGCCGGCGGTATGTTCGAGGGGTCCATCGTCACGTAGCGCGTGCTCGACTCCTGGCCGTCCGCCATCTGGGCAATCTCAAAGAGCTTGTAGGCGAGCCACATCGAGACGCCGTCGAGCGCCACGGCAAGACCGCCCGTCAGCCCTCCGATCGAGGCGTGCCCGTAGTCCACGAACTTGAGTATCCGGTCGATCGAGGCGTCGGGGTTGTCGACGTCGACCTTCGCGAGGATGGCCGAGATGCCCTCGGTGCTGCGGGAGTACCGCGCCAGGACCGAGGCCAGCAACTCGGGCGTAACCCGCGGAAGATCAGCCGCGCTTGGTGAGGGGACTACGGCAAGCCCGGTGACTTTCATCGTGCGCTCGAATCAGGCAGCATTTGCACAAGGAAACAATTCAGTAAACCGCTGCCATGAAGATTTCTTGCATGCACATTCGGCTGGTAGACGAGCGTTTGCCGAGTAACCATCGCCTCGTTCTGGAGTCCAATGACTCCGATTTGAATGCCGAAGGACGACCCAAATGAACATTACCCGAAATCTGTTTCTCTTTTTCGCACTCGGCACGGCGGCAGCGGCGCAGACCGGGATCAACGTCGGGATCAACCTCGGCGGCGCGGAGATCAGCGTGTCCAGCCAGCCGCCGCCCCTCAGGGCCGAACCGGTCGCCCCGTTCCCTGGGCCTGGATACATCTGGATCCGCGGCCATTGGACGTGGCGCCACGAGAACTGGGAATGGATCGACGGGCATTGGGACCGCGTCCCTCAGTACAGCGCCGTGTGGGTTCCCGGCCAGTGGGTCGTTCGCAACAACCTCTGGGTGTGGGCCGAGGGCCACTATACGCCGGTCCTCGTCCCACCGCCGCCGCCCCCCGGCCAGCAGGTCGAGGTGGTGGCCGCGGAGGAGCCGCCGGCCGACATCCTCGAGAGCCAGCCTGCGGCGCCGGGACCCGACTACTTCTGGGTGGGCGGTCACTGGCACTGGCGCGGCGGCTGGGTGTGGATCGGCGGTCGCTACGAGCACCATCCCGACTTTCATCCGGGCGCGCGCTGGGTGGCGGGACATTGGGAGCGCCGCGACGGCTCGTGGGTCTGGCGCGAGGGGCACTTTGCGGCCGAGTTCGTCGCGCCGCCCAATTTGTCGGGCCCGCCCGTTGAGGTGATCGCGTCGGAGGCCCCGCCTGCGGACATCGTGGAGGTGCAGCCCCCGGTCCCGGGTGCCGACTACTTTTGGGTGGGCGGCCACTGGCACTGGAACCACGGCTGGGTGTGGATCAACGGGCGCTTCGAGCGCCACCCCGAATTCCACGGCGGCGAGCGGTGGGAGGCGGGCAAATGGGAGCGCCGTGGCGGCTCGTGGGTCTGGCGGGAGGGGCATTTTGCCAACGTGTCCGCCCCGGCGCCTTCCCCTGGCCATGGCACCGAGGCGATCCCGGCCGAGAGGCCGCAGGCCGGGCCCGCAGGGTCCAGGACGGCCGCGGCACCGCTGCCGGCAAGCCCCGCCCCCGCCCGCAGGGCCGAAGGCGTCGCGACTGAGAGGCCGCCCGCGGACATCGCCGAATCCAGGCCCGCATCCCCGGGGCCGGAATACTTCTGGATCCCCGGCCACTGGCATTGGGGCGGGAGCTGGGCTTGGGTCCGCGGCCATTATGATCGCCATCCCCATTACCATCCGGGCGCCTACTGGGAGGCGGGCCGCTGGGAGCACAGCGGTGGCACCTGGGTCTGGCGCGAGGGAAGCTGGCACTGACACCCCCGGGCCAAACGCACCCCAAAATGCCGGGGCCGGGTGAAACCTCGGCCGAGAAAAGGCGTCTATTGACTCTGAATTCCAAAGTGCAAACTACATTCCCCATGAGCATCAGAAGACTCTCCCTGATCGCGCTGGTCTGCAGCGCGCTCCCCCTGACTGCAGGCGCCGGAGTTGACGTAGGAATCAGCATCGGAGGACCCGAGGTCATCGTCGGCAACCAGCCTCCGCCGCCGAGGTACGAGGCGGTGGTCCCGGCCCCCGGCCCCGGCTTCATCTGGATCCGCGGACACTGGAAGTGGCACCATGAGCGTTGGGAATGGGAAAACGGTCATTGGGACCGGGTGAGCCAGCCGGGCTCGGAGTGGATCCCTGGCCAGTGGGTGGCCCGGGGCAACGGGTGGGTATGGATCGAGGGCCATTATGTCGTGCAGGCTTTGCCGCCGCCTCCCCCGCCCGGCGCGCAGGCGGAGATCGTGGCCTCCGAGGAGCCTCCCGCAGTGATCGTCGAGACCATCCCCGTGGCTCCCGGACCCGATTTCTTCTGGATTGGCGGGCACTGGCACTGGAACCACGGCTGGGTGTGGCTCCGCGGACACTTTGAGCGCCACCCCCATTTCCACCCGGGCGGCTACTGGGAAGCCGGGCGATGGGAGCACCGCGGTTCAAGCTGGGTCTGGCGCGAGGGGCGCTGGCGCTGACCGCGGTCGATCCTCCATCCCGCACCCCTTCGGGGGAGGCACGCCTTCGCGCCGCCTCCTCAATGCCCGGAGACCCAAGCCCCGAAGGGGCCCTGGTAGAAACCCAGAATGATGGATGAGGCCGCGAGGACGCCCAGGGCGATGCTCAGCGTAAGGCCGCCCCCTGCGCGCGCCCGGTGGGCCGTCTCGGGAGAGGCCGAGGGCTCGTCATTGAAGTAGGCGGCGCGAATCCAGCCGAAATAGTAGTAGATCGAGATCACCACCCCGGTGATCGCGACAGCCAGCAGCCCGTAGTGCCCTGCCCGGAAGGCGGCGACGAAGACGAGGAGCTTGCCCATGAACCCGGCGAAGGGCGGGATGCCCGCGAGCGAGCCCAGCCCGCACGCGAGAACGCCGGCCAGGAACGGGCTCTCGCGGGCCAGCCCGGAGAAGCTTCCGAGCTCCTGCTCGGTGTCGTCCTGGCCCGCGACGACCGTCATCACCCCGAACACGCAGAACGACGCGATGAGGTAGGCGTAAAGGTAAAAGTAGACCGCTCCCGAGGCCTCGGGAACGCGCGAGACGGAGACCACGGCAAGGAGGAGGAAACCCGCGTGGGAGACGCCGGAGAGGCCGATCAGTCGCTTCACGTTGTGCTGCTTGAGCGCGGCGAGGTTGCCGAAAAGGATCGTCCCGGCGGCCATGAACGTGAGGACCGGACCGACCAGCCAGGCGTAGGGCGAAAACGTGTCCCTCACGAGCACGAGCAGCACGACGAATCCCGCCGCCTTGGAGGCGACCGCGAGCAGCGCGGTGACCGGCGTCGGGGCCCCCTGGTAGACGTCGGGAATCCAGATCTGGAATGGAAAGGCTCCGATCTTGAAGGCGACCCCCGAGAGCACGAGCACGATGCCGGCCGCGGCGAGGAAGCTGTGCGGGTTAGCCGCGAGGAAGCTCTGGAGGGCGCCATACTGCATCGCCTCCGCCGTGCGCCCGGGCAGCGACGGGCTGCCCGCGGCGCCGTAGAGCAGCACGATG
>CAYNLL010000262.1:0-5090 GCA_964398015.1 uncultured Opitutaceae bacterium
CAGATTGTAGATCTTTCTCCGGGCGCATATACAATGCAGGTCTCCGGTGCGAATGCCTCGACTGGAGTGGCGCTGGCAGAGATCTATGAGGTGCCTTTCTAGGGGCGGGTCCGCGCCGACATTCCCCAGGGCCGATGCGATCTCCAGGTGTGCTGGCCTCCAAGGCGGGGAGCCTCCCTGTGTCGTTTGCGGCAAAGATCGCGCTACGGCTTGGCGCCGAGGTTGCGCTCCAGGAATTCCCGCGCCTCAGCCTGCGAATACGGCATGGAGAGAATCTCGGAGGAGTATTCCCCGGGCGCGGTGCTGAAGCCCTGCCTGTTGGTGCCCACGTCGAAGAGCGCGACCGACGGGGAAAACGGAAGGTGGAGCTCGGTGGACCAGGCCAGCCGTCCGTCGAGCCAGACCTTGAGAAGGCTCCCCTGGCTGCCCAGCGCCCCTGCTGCCAGGTTCCAGTCGGCCGGCCAGGCCGCCTTGGACGCAAGGGGCCCGATGAAGATCTCGATCAGGTGGTCCTCGAGGGCAGCAGGGACGACGCTGCCGGAGAAGGAGCCCCCGGCGCCCCACTCGTCCAGGCCGAACCGGACCTTGTTTTCAGGCAGGACGTTGAGAAACACGAGGGTGCCCGCGCCCGTCACCCCGTAGGACAGGAGGGGATGCGACGTGTTCGGACTGTCCAGGGGAAGGACGCAGCGGATCCTCCACAGCCCGTTGCTTTGGGTCGCTGCCACCGGGACGGGCGGCGGCAGACGGCGCACCAGCTCCGCCCTCCCTGAGAACGCAGCCCTGAACGGGGTCATCGAAAGGTCGTTCCTCCCGATTTCGAGGCTCCCCGGCGGCGCGTCGTAGGACCCCATCTTGCGGTCGATGATTGTCTTTCCGTCCATCTCCACGCGGAGCCGGCTCTTCATCAAGTGGGCCTCCGACGGGATGTACCGGTCGAAGAACGGATGGTGCAAGGGGGGATAGAGCGCCCCCATGTCCACCTTGAGCGTGTACACCTGGCCCGGGTTCACCGTCATCACGGCCGAGCTCGGACCCCCGTAACCGTGGTGCTCGCCCGAGATCTGGATGCGCCCGCCCGGGGACCATTCCGTCACGTAGAGCGAGTCGGAGATCTCGGGCGTCCCCGCGGTGAGGATCGGCTCGATCCACGCGCCCTTGAAATTGCCGGGGAAGACGACCTTGAGCTCGACCGGGCCCGCCGGGAGCATGCCCAGCCGCTCCAGCCAATAGGAAGGGAAGTTGCCCAGCCGCTCCATGCGCGCGTACGCCTCGGCGCGGGTGTTCTTGATGAACGAGAACTCCTGCAGGCCGCCGAGCAGGTTGAAGGCGACCGCCGCTGCGGCAGCGAGGCCGAACGCGGCCCGCCACAAGGCCGGGGCGAACCCGCCCGCGGCCCGGGACGCCAGCGCGCCGGCGAGGAGCAGGGCCGCCAGCACGAGCGCGGGCTGGAAGTCGACCATGTAGCGGTCGGCGCGCACGCCCATGGAGCACAGGGCGGCGAACGCCGCGGCGAACATCCAGCCGAGGAGCGCGAGGTAGGCGGCGAGCCTTCCGAGGCGCAGCCGCCTCCAGAGCGCAAGCGCCGGGAGAATCGCGCACGCGGCGAAAAGGGTCACCGGCAGCTGCCCGTGGATCGCCTCGCCCGACGGGTATCCGGGCGGGCCGAAGTACGCCTGCTCGGGGAAGACATAGGGGAAGAAGGGGCTGAGAGCGGGGGGCGTCAGGTAGTACCAGCGCAGGTTCGGCCACACGTACGCCACGCTGCTGAGGCGGCGGTGGTGGCCGATGAAATCGTTCATGCTATAGCCGATCCCGAAGTCGAGCGGGTTGCCGAAGCGCTCGTAGTTGTAGAGCGCGAGCCCTGCACCCACGAGGGCGGCGGGGATGAGGGCTGCCGCGCCCGCGCGAAGGAGCCCCGCCGGCCACGCCGTCTCGCCCCTCCTCCACCATGCCGCCAGGAACGCGGCGGCGGCCAGGGCCGGGAGGTCCAGAACCAGGTCGGGCCGGCACCCGACGGCGAGCCCCATGCAGAGGCTCGCGAGGGCGAGCGAGAGCCACGGGGCGCCGCGCCCGAAGAGGGCGAGGTAGATCCAGAACGCACCGGCCATCGTGAGGGCGTAGCCGGAGGCGATGGCGACCTCGTAGAACATCGCGCGCGGCAGCAGGCACGGCGTCACCGTCGCAAACGCGAGGACGGGGATCGCGACAAGCGAGAAGCGCGTGCCCAGGCGCCCGAAGTGGTCGCGCGCGGCGCGCCGCAGGAGGGCGAGCGAGAAGAGAAACCCCGCCATGGTGGCGAGGACGACCAGAAGGCGCGAGTCGAGGTCGCCCCCCGTCAGCCAGGCGTAGGGCAGCAGCACGAGCGCCGCAGGCGTGACGCCGAAGTACATGTAGTAGCGCCTGTGGTAGTAGCTCGCGTCGAGGAGGTACGCGGCCGACTCCCTCACGCCCTTGTCCGGGCTCTCCAGGGCGGGATCGGGGACCGTGTCCATGTACGTGTGGCCCTTCAGGAAGCCGTGCACGAGAAGGCTGTAGTAATCCGCCTTCTTCCCCGCGTAGGTGTCGCGCGCGCGCAGGACCCGCCACTCGCAGCCGAGCCAGAGGATCACCGCAAGGCACGCGGCCACCGCAGCCGACGGGATGAGGAGGCTCGCGGCGCCCCTGGACGCGGGGGCGCCGGCCGCTTCGTAATGCGTCATCGTGGAGGGTCTAAGGGGTGAATGTCCCCCGAGTAAAGCCTGTAGGCCAGCGGGTCGGATGGCCGGGGGATCCTGCGCATGTCGAAGCCGCGCGCCGCGACAAAGTCGATGCCGTAGCGGTAGGACGCCCACAGCAGGGGGTACGAGAAGACGCCGCGCCTCGTGAGCTCGCGCTTAAGGTCGCCCAGGGCGCGTATCCCGACGCCGAGGTTGGCGGCCGGATCCCAGGCGCCGGTCTCAAAGGGGAGGTCCGAGACCGCCCTCCACGCGCCGGGCTTGATCTGCAGCAGGCCGCGGGCCTCCCAGCGCCCCCGGGCGCGAGGGTTGAAGTTCGACTCGATCTTCACCAGGGCGAAGACGAAGCCCGGGTCCAGGTCCTGCGACGCCGCCAGGGGCTGGATCACCGCCCAGGCGGCCCTCTGGCGCGCCAGGGCGCCCGGGGTCTCGGCCGGAGCCTGCCCCGCGCGCGGGGCGCACCCGGCGATCACAAGGACGGCGACGGTCCAGGCGAGCTTCACATTGCGCGGAAGATGATAGAGGCGTTCTGACCGCCAAACCCGAGGTTGTTGCTCAGGACCGTGCGCACCTTCGCCGCCCGGGCCGCATTCGGGACGTAGTCCAGGTCGCAGTCGGGGTCGGGCTCCTCGAGGTTCATCGTCGGGGCGATGATGCCGCTCTCGATCGTCTTCACGCAGATCACCGACTCGATCCCGCCCGCGGCCCCGAGCAGGTGGCCGGTCATCGACTTCGTCGAGCTGACGGGCACGACTCGGGCGTGTTCGCCGAACTCGCGCTTGATCGCCAGCGTCTCGAACTTGTCGTTGTAGGGCGTGGAGGTGCCGTGGGCGTTGATGTAGTCGATCTGGGAGGGGACGGCCCCTGCGCTCGCCATCGCCCTTCGCATCGCCATAGAGAGCCCCTTGCCGTCGGGGTCGGGCTGCGTGATGTGGTAGGCGTCGCACGTCGCCGCGTAGCCGGCGAGCTCGCAGTAGATGCGCGCGCCGCGCGCTCGCGCGTGCTCGAGGGACTCGAGGACAAGGATGCCTGCGCCCTCCCCCATGATGAAGCCGTCGCGGTTGCGGTCGAACGGCCTGCTCGCGCGCTGGGGCTCGTCGTTGCGCGTGCTCATCGCCTTCATCGAGCAGAACGAGGCGTAGGCGAAGGGCGTGATCGCCGCCTCGCTCCCGCCGGCCACCATCACGTCCGCGTCGCCCCTGCGGATCATGTGCGCCGCTTCGCCCAGCGAGTGGGTGCCCGTGGCGCACGCCGAGACCATCCCGAAGTTCGGCCCCCGGGCGCCGATGTCGATGGCGACGAGGCCGGAGCACATGTTGCCGATCAGCGACGGGATCGTGAAGGGCGACACCTTGCGCGGCCCGCGCTCGTGGAGGATGTGCAGCTGCGTCTCGAAGGTGTACATCCCGCCTATGCCGGAGCCGATGACGACGCCGACCCGGTCCAGGTCCTCGCGGGACATGTCGAGGCCGGCGTCCGCGACGGCCTGCCGGGCGGCGACGAAGCCGAAGTGCGTGTAGCGGTCGTTGCGGCGCGCCTCCTTGGCGTCCATGTGGGCGTTGACATCCCAGCGGCGCACCTCGGCGCCGATCTGGCAGGCGAACGGCGCCGGGTCGAAGAGGCTCACGCGCTCGACGCCGATCTTGCCCGCGATGAGCGACGCCCAGAACGAGGCGACGTCGTGTCCGATGGAGGTGACCACCCCGAGGCCGGTCACGACGACGGTGCGCGGGGAATGAGCGTGCTTCATGGCCGGTTCATGCCGCCGCCGGATTTCCTGCTCGGCGTCGGGCGGGGCGCCTCACTGCGGGGCCGGCGCTTCAGGCCTGGCCGGCTTTGCTCTTGATGTAGTCGATGACCTGGCCGACGGTCTGCAGCTTCTCGGCGTCGGACTCGGGGATCTCCCCCTTGATCTCGTCCTTGAACTCCTCCTCAAAGGCCATGATGAGCTCGACGGTATCCAGCGAATCAGCGCCGAGATCATCGAGGAACGATGCAGTGGGTGTGATCTGCTCCTCGTTGACGTTGAGCTGGTTCACAATGATCTCCTTGACGCGCTGTTCTATGGTTTTTTGGTCGGCCATTTGGGGGATAATCCGTGTGGACGAAGGCTTCACATTGCCATGCCACCGTCAACGGTAAAAACTTGGCCCGTGACGTAGCCGGACTCCTCGGAGCAGAGGTAGGCGCACATGTTGGCGATGTCCGCCGCCTCGCCGAAGCGCTTCAGGGGCACGGCCTCGAGGATCTTGGCGGCCACCTCGGGCTTGCCGATCAGGTCGGTGGTCATGTCCGTGCGGATGAATCCGGGCGCCACCGCGTTGACGGTGACGCTGCGCCCCGCGAATTCCCGGGCCAGGGCCTTGGTGAGGC
>CAYNLL010000263.1:0-5082 GCA_964398015.1 uncultured Opitutaceae bacterium
ACGACCAGTATTCGGTCTACGTCAACCCGACGGGCAGCGGCACCTCGGTCCCTACAGGCACGGCCTCCGCCACGGCCACCAGCGCCTGGAGCAACACGACGCAGATCGCGCTGCAGAACTACGGGACGGGATCCGCCAACAACGCGAGCTTCAAGATCGGCACGAACTACATCGTCGTCGTCGTCGACAATACGAACAGCGTCAATGGGTCCAGCACGAGCACGACCCTCAATGCAAGCGGGCTGCTCGTCTACCAGACGTCCGACGCGACGATCAACGGACAGCCGGTGCCCGAGGTGGCGACCTGGCTCCCGCTTCTCGGCGTGATGGGCTGCTACGGGCTCGTCGTCGTCCGAAGGCGCAACAACGCCCGGCTCCAACCGGTCCGCGCTTGAGGCGGCCTTCCGCCGCCAGAGCTGCCCTTCCTCCGACGCTGCGCCCCGGGAGCACTGGCTGACCATGACGCCGGCATCGCCCTGCACCGCCTTTCGCGCGTTGCCGCGGCTAGCGAGGATAAACGGGATCGGGCTCTGCGGCGCCATCGCCGCGTTCTCCTGCCTGCTGTGGTCCCAGTGGCGCCATGACGACGACCTGACCCACGGCCTTTTTCTGCCCCTGCTGGCGGGCATGCTTGTCGCGGAGAGCAGGAGGGATCCCGCGCCCCGGTTCCTCAATCCCGGGGCGGGGCTGGTCTTGGCGTGCGCGCTGCTAGTCCTCGCCAGCCTGGCGGCCTTCGGCCTTGCGCTCACCTACGCCGCGGCACTGGGATGGAACTACGCGATGGCGGAATTCATGCTGGCGACGGCCCTCGCGCTGGCCCTGGGCGCAGCGTGGCTCGGATTCGCCGATCGTCGCGTTCGGTTCCTGCCGTTCAACTGGGCGGCCGCCGTGGCTGTCGTCATATGGCTCTTCGCGAGCCCGCCGCCACCCGGGACCTACGCGCGCCTCGCGTTCTACCTCCAGACGCTGGTCACCGACGGGGTCGTCCGGGTCCTCAACGGCCTGGGGATCGCCGCCTTCCAGGACGGCAACGTGATCGAGCTGGCGCGGACCAGCGTCGGCGTCAGCGAGGCCTGCAGCGGGGTCCGAAGCCTCATCTCCTGCACGGTCGCAGGGCTGTTCCTCTCTGCGATTCTCGTGCGCGGGATCCCGCGCCGGGTGCTGGTGGTCGCGGTCTCTCCCGCGATCGGGCTGGCCATGAACTTTCTAAGAGCGCTCTTCCTGACGCTGCTCGCCAATTCAGGCGTCCACCTCGAGGGCCGCTGGCACGACCTCACGGGTGCGTCGATCCTCGCGCTGACCGCTGTCCTGGTGGCGGCCTTCGCCTTCTGGCTCCAGCGGCGCGAGCCCGTTGCCGTGGAGGCCCCCCCTGCGGCTGCGCCCCCTCCCGCGTCGAATGGGCCCCTCCAGGCGATGGTGGCGGCGGCCCTTCTCCTGGTCGCAGGAGCGACCGTGTACGCCTCCGCGGACCGGCATGCCTCGCGGGCCACGTCCACCCGTGTCCCGGACCTGGCTTCGCTCCTGCCCGAGGCTCCGCAGGGGTGGACGGTGCAGACGACGGCGGGGCTGGAGCAATACAGCGGGATTCTGCACACCCATGCGCTGGTCGAGCGCGTGTACGCGGCGGGCCCGTCGCGTGAGAGCATCCGCCTCACCCTTTACCTTGCGTATTGGAGGCCGGGAGAGGCGCCCGTGAGCCTTGTCGACGCGCACACCCCCGATGCCTGCTGGCCCGGCACCGGGTGGGAGCTCAAGCCCGTGCCTGACGAACGGGCCTCGCTCGAACTTGCGGGCCGCACGCTGGCGCCGGCCGAGTGCCGCCTCTTTGCGCACAATCAATTCGAGACGCACGTCTGGTTCTGGCACCTTTACGGGGGCCGGCCGCTCTCCATCGTCGACCCGTACTCGGCGACCCGGCTCCTGAAGGTGGCGTGGCGCTACGGATTCGGGCCCGACGAGGACCAGCTGTTTGTCCGCGTCTCGAGCAACCGTCCCTGGCGTGAGATTGCGTCCGAACCGGCCCTTCGGCAGTTTTTTGCGAACCTCGAGCCCCTTGGGCTATGACGCCGATGCCGCCTCCGCCCCCCGATCCGCGCTCCGCCACTCCAACGAAGGCCGGACGCTCGCTGAAACGCTTCTTTGCCCGCGGGGGCCGGGAGCATCTGTGGGCCCTTCTCGATCTCCTGGAGGAGCGGCCGGCCCTGAGGAGGTCGCTGCTCATCGGGCTGCCTGTCCTTCTCCTCGCGGCGGGGGCAGGCGTTTGGGGGTACCAGCATTGGGCGCAGACCAACGCCGTCCGCATCGCCCGGCAATGGCTCGACGCGGGGCGCATCGACCGGGCCGAAGTTGCCGTGCAGAACGCGCTTTCGACGGAGCCCGGCCTGCCGGCTTCCTGGCGCGTCGCCTCCGAGCTGGCTTGGAGGAAGGGCAACCGCGCGGCCTCGGCGGAATATGCGAGGAAGGCCGCGGTAGTGGGCCGCTACCAGACCGACGACGTGCTCGCGTGGGCTGAGGCCTCGATTCTCGCGGATGACGACGCGCAGGCCCAGGAGGCCGAGACGTATCTCGATGCGGAGACGGCCAGGGGATCGCCGCGGGCGCTGCGGATCGCCGGAGAGGTCGCCCGCCGCGGCCGGCGCTTCGCCGTCGCGCGCGACGCTTTTCAGGCTGCGCTTGGCGAGGATGCCAAGGCCGGCGCCCAGGCGCCCGCGGTCGACGAGGTGCCGCTCGGGCTGGTTTGCCTGCAGACGGGCTCGGCGGATGACAGATCTAGGGGGCGGGCGCTCCTGTCGCGGTGGGCCGCCGATCCCCGGTGGGGCGCCGAAGCCTTGCGGGGGCTCCTTGAGGACGCGACCGTGCACGGCGACCGCGAGGGCATGAGCACGTGGGCTGAGGCGCTTAGGCTCCATCCACGTTGCACCCTGGGCGACATCCCCGTGTGCCTCAGGGCCCTCTCGGACGCCGCCCCTCCGCTCTACAAGTCCATGCTCGATTCCCTTGAGGCCAAGTGCGCCTCGACCCCCCAGGAGGCCGCCCAGCTCCTGGGCTGGCTCGTCCAGATCGGCCAAGGGGACGAGGCCGTCCGCTGGGGGGAGTCGCTCAACCCGGAGGCGGCGCGCAAACCGCCCCTTGCCCCCGGGATAGCCGAGGCCCTGCGGGCCACGCACCGGTGGACGGAGCTGGCGGCCTGGGTCGATCAAGGCGATTGGGGCCGGGACGTGGGATTTCTGGGATGGGCCTACGGAATGGCTGCGGCGCGCCAGCGGGGAGACGGGCCCAAGGCCGATTCATTCTGGATGAGCCTGTATGCCGACGGGCGCACGAGCCCGGCGCATGGGCTCTTTGCGGGCGACCTGCTGTATGCCTGGGGCTACCCCAAGGAGGCGGCCGCGCTCCTATGGGCTGCCGCGGAGCGCCAGGACTTGGCGTACCAGGCGCTCGGTTCGCTGGCCCGCCTCTACCAGGTCGAGCGCGACGCGGTGGGCCAGTACAGGGTGTTCAGCCGTCTAAACGCGCTGAGATCTGCGGACAGGGGAATCGCGAACAATTATGCGTACTTCGCCGCGCTCACCGACCTGGGAAGCCAGACCCACGTCGAGCGTATCGCCGAGGACAACTTCACCCGCGATCCCGGCAACCTTGTCTACCGTTCCACGTTCGCGTTCGTGCTCGTCTGGTCGGGGCAGGCCTCCCGAGCGATGGCGCTGATGGAGCCCGTGGCACACGAGTGGAGAACCTCGCCCGCGGTGGCATTTGCTTACGGAGCCGCGTTGGCAAGCGTCGGCCGCAAGGCGGAGGCCAAGCAGGTGTTCGATTCGCTCAACCCCGGAGATCTCGATCTGCAGGAAGCGGAATGGATTCGCTCGGCGTTGCACTAGGCCAAACACCCATTCGGTCGCCGGACGCGCGCCGGCATCCTGCACTGAATCCGCGGGCTAGGGGTGGGCGGCCATTCTCCGGGATGGCGCGCGGAAATTGGAGGGGGCATGCACGCAGGAGCGAAGGGCAAAGCGTAAGGTGGCAATGAGGAGTGTCGGGAAATCTGACAGAATTTGCGCCTCCGACGCTGCACGAATATCGGGAGGCATTCATTATTTGTTTATCAATAATTATATACGGAATGACGATGCTCGGTGGCTCGATTAATGCATCTAGCGGCACGGCTCTGAGACACATCCGTCGCCTTTCAAAAAACCGCAGTGTCGAATCACCCGATGAAAACTATACGCGTCCTTGCCGTTTCACTCATCATGGGAGCGGGCTGCCTCGTGCGCGCCTCGGGTCCCGTCACTGGGCTCTTCGACACGGGCGTGAACGCCTCAGGGACCCCCTTGGCCAGCGGCGCCACGGACCCCAATTGGACAGTGCTCGGTTCGCCCGTCGGATCCGGGCTGGCGACCGTGGGGAGTCTTGCGGGCACGTGGCTCGGGACTGATTCGAGTTCGCAATGGATCTATGAGCCGAGCGACAACGGCGCCTCAGCCTATTTCGACTTTGGAACCTCGTTCACCGTCTCCGCGGGGGAGGCGTCCACACTTTCGATTACCGGGCAATACGCGGTCGACAATGAATTGGTGAACGTGTTTCTCAACGGGCATTCGCTTGGCATCTCGGACGGGTTTCCAGGGGAATCGCTCGTGGGGTTTTCCAGCTTCACTTCCTTTGAGATTCCGGAGGGAAGCGGCTTTGTCGAGGGAACCAACACGATTGAGTTTGAAACCTACAATGACGGTGGACCCGAAGGGCTTCGTGTGGAATGGACCGGGGAGACCGCCGCGGCTCCCGGCGGCGGGTCTGTTCCCGATGGCGGAACGACGCTCGCGATGGTGGGGGCGGGGCTCACAGGCCTCGCGATGCTCCGTCGTCGTTTTGTGAAATAGGGAGATCTTCAGAGTCGCTTCACCAGCCCGCCCGATGCGGCGGGCTTTAGAATCTTGGGTTCCCGCCTTGGGGCATCCTGCGAAGCTCAGCGATGGGGCCGTGTGCAAGAATGTGTCGGAAAGCCTGACACTCCTGGCGTGCAGACCGCAGCCAGTTGACGGGGTGAGAATTTTTTAGAGATGCTGCCGCAATCATTTAGGG
>CAYNLL010000264.1:0-5060 GCA_964398015.1 uncultured Opitutaceae bacterium
CCGCGGGGATGCCGTACTGCGCCGCCGAATAGACGCCGGGGGAGAACTGCTGGAAATCCATGGCGTTGCGCACCAGGCGGTCGTCCATGAGCGCCGTGTCGACCGCCGAGAGCGAGCGCGGGATGTCGAGGATGTTGCGGTCGTCGCCCATGACGTCGCCCACCGGGCGCACGGTGGGGAGCACCTGCTCGTTGAGGGGCACGTCGGTCACCGTGTACTTTGAGAGCGTGGTCACCGGCGCCGGGGTCGGCGACGGGGAGGGCTTCGGCGTGGGCGTGGAGGCCGCCGGGGCGGCGGGCGTCGTGGTCTGCGCGCGGAGGCCCGTGGCGAGGCAACCGAGGATGCAGGCCATCGCGGAACTGACCCGTATGAGCTGGGTGATGGTCATTGTGTTGGTGGTGTTGGCAAACGGCCGCTGTGCTGGCGTCGGGGCACACCATGCCCTGGGGCATGATGACGGGGTTCCAAAGGCGATGGCTCCACCCGCGCGGCGCATCCTGCACCGGAAGGGACGGCATGGGTGGAATTCATGGGTCTCGCACGCCGCGGGCGGGCGGTGTGTCGCCCCGGAGGGTAGGGTTATCCGGCCCGGGATGCCTCCGGCCCCGCAAAAAAGCCTTCCTGAAAAATAATGTGCGCCGCGCCGCGGCGCGGCGGGGCCGGGCCCGCGGCCCCCGATTTGTGGTTTGATTCGCAGGGCGCGCGGGGCATGGTTCCGGATTAATAAGGGGATGACCGACGTTCACTTCCAAACCTTCGGCCTGAACGCCCGCTTCCTGAAGGCCCCGAAGCCGATGAGGCTCATCCACCACCACCACGAGGTGGAGATGAACTATGTGTTCCGCGGCGGCATCACGTACCTGCACCGGGGCACGATGCGGCGGCTCGACTCGAAGCGCCTCGCCCTCTTCTGGGGCTCGACGCCGCATAGCCTCGTCGCCGTGGATCCCGGCACGGAGATGGCGTGGATCACGGTGCCGCTGGCGTGGGTCTGGGCGTGGGGGCTCCCCCAGCGCTTCATGCGGGAGCTCATGGAGGGCAACTGGTGGTTCGCCCCGCCGAGCTTCGGAAACCGCTTCCAGGTGCGCGCCTGGGTCGACGAGCTCTACAACCCGACGCGGGCCCAGCAGCGGCGCCTCCTCCTCGAGCTCGAGGCGAGCTTCCTGTGGCTCGCCGACCAGGCCTTCCTGCCCGACACGGCGTCGCGATGGGGGGAGGGCGAGTCGACGGTCGGGCTCCAGCGCGTCGAGAGGATGGCGCGGTGCATGGCCGAGCGGTTCCAGGAGAACCTCGCCGTCGCCGACATCGCGAAGGCCGCGAACGTGCACCCGAACTACGCCATGCCGCTCTTCCGCAGCCACTGCGGCGTGACGATTCGCGACTACCTGCTCCAGTACCGGATCACGCACGCGCAGAGGCTGCTGCTCACGACGGACGACAAGATCATCGACGTGGCGCTCGCGAGCGGCTTCAGCTCGCAGAGCTCCTTCTACGCGGCGTTCGTGAAGCTGATGCGCGACACCCCGCAGGGGTTCCGCCGGAGGATGGAGTCCTAGGGCCGCGGCCAGCCGGCCTGCTCGTCGAAGTCCGGAAGCCGCGCCTCGCGGAACTCCTCCCCGTGGATCAGGCGGCGGGGAGTCGACGGGCGTGCGAGGAGCGAGTAGAGCTTGCGCGCGGAGAAGACGACCAAGTCGGCGGGGGAGCCCGGCGCGACCCTCCCATGGGCCGGCAGCCCCATGATCTCGGCGGGGCCGGTCGTGACGACCGAGGGGGAGAAGGCGAGGCGCGAGTCGAGGTGGGCCAGGCGGACGCTCTCGACGTAGACCTCGATGGGGTCGAAGTCCCCCCAGCCGATGAAGGCGTCGCGGACATTGTCGCCGCCGCAGGCGACCGTCACCCCGGCCTCGATGAATTCGTGCAGGAGCGTCAGCCCGCGCCACTGGGGCGTGCGGGGCGCCCCGAAGGAGCCCGCGGGCGCGGGGGCGCGCGAGCGCCCCTGCAGGTGGAGGTTCGTCAGGGGGAGCGAGACGATCCCGATCCCCGCCTCCTTCACGAGGGCGATCGTCTCCCGCGCGCGGTCGGGCGCCTGCACCGAGAGGGAGCAGTTGTGGCCGCAGGCCACGGGGTGGGGGAAGCCGTTGCGGAGCACCGCCTCCGCCGTGGCCCGCAGGCACTCGGCCTCGGCGAGGCCGCTCTCGTCCACGTGCAGGTCGAGCCCGACGCCGATCTCCCTTGCCGCGGCCATGATGCGGTCGAGCTGGCGCGGGAGGTCGGGATTGGGCTGCGGGAACCCGCCCATCGCCGTGGCCCCGTGCTCCCTCGTGAGCTTCAGGATGTGGTCGGCCCCGCCCCCGAAGAAATCAGCGAAGGCAAAGAGGCTCACGGTCTGGATGTGGATCCGGCCGGCCCATTCCCTGCGCAGGCGGGACAGCGCGGCGTGCGCCCCGGCGCCCGTCCTCAGGTTCGTGTCCAGGTGGGTGCGCAGCGCGCAGGTCCCGTGGGCCCACGTGCTGCGCAGCCCGAAGTCGGCGCGCCGGTAGACGTCCTCCTCGTCCCAGTGCGCGCTGTCGGCGTTGAGGACGCCGTTCGACTCCCAGAAGTCGCTGTGGATGCCGGGGGCGCGGTCCCAGGTGTGGCATTTGTCGAGATGGGTGTGCACCTCGAGGACCCCGGGGAAGACGAGGAGGCCGCCGAGGTCCGTGACGCGTGTTCCCTCGGGATCATGGGCCGGCGCCGCGGAGTCGCGCACCTGGGCGACGCGGTCCCCGTCGACCAGCACGTCGCACTCGCGCCAGGGCTCGATCAGGCTGTCGCCCTGGGCCGGCGGCTGGTTGAGCGGGGAGGGCAGGCACGCCAGGGGGACGCGGGCGCGGCGAAAGAGGTGCATGTGCGTGACGTGGGGTAGACCCTCGCGAGGATGCGGCGCGGCGCAAGCCTGTTCGAAAACGGGGCTGCGCGCGCCCGTTTGGCATGGATTTTGTTGCAACCGGTCCCGGAATCCAATTCGAGTCACCGCCGCGCGACCGCCCCGGGGCTGCGCGCCACCGCTCCCCCCCATGGCCTCAAAGCACCACGCGTCCGCGCTCCTGTGCGCCCTCCTGGCCGCAGGCGCGTCGCTCGCGGGATGCGGCAGGGCGGCGCAGACGGCGGCCCCCGCTCCCGCCGGGTCGGCGCCCGCGCTCCTCAAGGTCAATTTCAAGCTCGATTGGTACCCGACCGCGGAGCACGGGGGATTCTTCCAGGCCCTCGTGAAGGGCTACTACCGGGACGCGGGCCTCGATGTGACGATCCTCCCCGGCGGCCCCGGCGCCCTTCCGCTCCCGTTCGTCGCCACGGGAAGGGCGGACTTCGGCCTCGGGCGGTTCGACGACGTCATCTTCGCGGTGAGGCAGGGCCTGCCTCTCGTCGCGGTCTGCGCGCAGATGGAGCACGACCCGCAGGCGATCATGATGCACGAGGACGGGCCGGTGAAGACCTTCAGTGACCTGGACGGGCGCTCGGTCATGAGCAATCCGGGATCCAACTGGCCCGCCTACGTGGAGCAGCGTTTCCACGTGAGGTTCAACCTCATCCCCATGGACTACGGCCTTGGGAGGTTCCTCGCGGACAAGGGCTTCGTCCAGCAGTGCTTCATCTCCAGCGAGCCGTTCTTCGCGGAGCAGCAGGGGGTGAAGACGCGGGTGCTCCTCATTGCGAGCGGGGGCTACGACCCCTACCGGGCGGTCATCACGAACCGCACCTTCGAGAAGAACCACCCCGAGGCGGTCCGGGCCTTCGTGGCCGCCACGCTGCGCGGCTACAGGGAGTTCCTGGCCGGCGAAGGCGGCGGGGCGAGGGCGAGGATCCAGGCCGAAAACCCGTCGCAGTCCGCGCCCCTCATGGACTACACGATCGCAACCCTGAACCGCTACATGCTCGTGGAGGGGGACCCGCAGAAGGGCGAGCGCCTGGGGCTCCTCACGCCGGAGCGCGCGAGGGCGATGGTCCAGACGCTCGTCGACCTGAAGGTCCTCGACGCCCCGTTGCCGATCGGGGACTTCGTGAGCTTCGACTTCCTGCCGCCGGCGCCGGCCGGGGCCGGCAAGTAGCCCGCCGCGCCATGGCGAACGCTCCCCTCATGCGGCGGCGGGCCTTATTTTTCGGGAGGGGTTCGGCGGGACGACGGAGGCGACGGGGCGGCCCTGCATCTATACTGGGTTTTCCGCGGCACGGAACCGGGCTTCAACCCCCACCATGAAACCCATCAAAATTGGCATCCTCGGCGCAGGGAGCTTTGCGCGGGCGTTCGTTCCCCTGTTCAAGGCGCATCCGCTTGTGCGCGGGGTGAGCCTCGCGGAGAGGATCCCGGAGCGGCGAAGGGAGGAGGCGGCGAGGGCCGGGGTCGCCGAGTCCTACGGCTCGCTCGAGGAGCTGCTCGCGAGCGACTGCGACGCCGTGGCGATCTTCACCCAGCGCTGGATGCACGCGCCGCAGGCGATCGCGGCGCTCAGGGCCGGCAAGCATGTGTACTCGTGCGTGCCGGCGGGCGTGACGGTGGCGGAGCTGGGCGAGCTCGTGGAAACCGTGAGGCGCACCGGCCTCACCTACATGCTCGGCGAGACGAGCTATTACTATCCCTCGGCGATCTTCTGCCGGGAGATGTGGAGGCAGGGCCTGTTCGGCCGCTTCGTCTACGGGGAGGGCGAGTACCTGCACGACATGTCGCACGGCTTCTACCAAGCCTACAAGTACAGCGGCGGCCCGGACTGGAAGCGGACCGCGGGCTTGCCGCCCATGCTCTACCCGACGCACACGGTGAGCATGGTCGTCAGCGTGACCGGGGCCCACATGGCCCGGGTGTCATGCCTCGGCCAGGTGGACCAGAGCGGGGACGGAATCTTCGGCAAGGGCCTCAATCTCTGGGACAACCCGTTCAGCAACGAGACGGCGCTCTTCCGCACGAGCGACGGGGGCTCCGCGCGCATCAACGAGCTGCGGCGCGTGGGCCACTGGGGCGGGCGCTCGGTGCGCCTGAGCCTCTTCGGCACCGAGGGCTGCTTCGAGGAGCAGCCCGAGGGCGA
>CAYNLL010000265.1:0-5044 GCA_964398015.1 uncultured Opitutaceae bacterium
TCTCCATCCGGAAGACGGCGATCACCTCGGGGCCGGAGAGGTTGTCGGCGCCGCCGGCCCCGCCGGCCATGGTCACCATGCCGAGGTGCAGCACGATCCTGAAGTCGGGGTCCCGCGGCTGCTGCAGGCTCCCGAGCTGGCGCAGCGCGTCCGCGACGCGCTCGGGCACGCCGTCGCCCTGCTTCCAGTAGGCGAAGATGGCGTCGCCCAGGAACTTGTCGACGACGCCGCCTGAGCCCTCCACCGCGTCGCGGCACTGCCTCAGCCAGGTGCCCACCTTCAGGCTGAGCGTGTCGGTGTCCAGCTGGCGGCTCAGGATCGTGTAGCGCTTGATGTCGAGCATGAGCAGCCAGCACAGCTGCTGCGCGCGCACGGCGACGGTCTCCGGCGAGTCCCCGTTCAGGGTGGGGAACGCCGCCTGGGCGTCCACGTGGAAGACGAAGCTGTCGTCGAGGATCTGGATGCGGTCGCCCTCCCTCAGGCGGCAGGGGATCGTGATCCGCTTGCCGTTGCGCAGCGTGCCGTTCGTGCTGCCGAGGTCCGCCAGCCAGTACTCCGTCCCGCGCTCGTCCTCCTGGGCGTGGATGTGCGCGTGCCGGCGCGAGGCCGAGATCGACTGGAGGCGCACCGTGTTGGAGCCGGCCCGGCCCAGGTAGCAATTCGAGGCTATGGGAATTTTTTCCCCGCCGGGGGTCTCGATCCAGGCATTCATGGCGGCGACGCGCGGCCTGAGGCTAGCCGCGCGCCGCGCCTCCGCAACGGTAAAACCGCCGCGGAGGCGCCGGCGGCCCCCCCCGGGGGCCCAAAAGTCACGTCTTGCGCCCGGGGGCGTGTTTGCCACAGTCTGCACGCCCTGGGCCGGTTTCCGGCCCGTGATCCAGGCCATGGACGACGATAAACCAACGCAGAGGGTGTCCTCCGGCGACACTGCCCCGAAGCAGGAGGTTATCTTTGGCCGCTATGAGCTCGTGGGGGAGCTGGGCAAGGGGGGCATGGGCGTCGTCTGGCTCGCCCGGGACCAGGAGCTCAACACGAAGGTCGCGCTCAAGTTCCTGCGCGAGGAGATGACCAGCGAGGCGGACGCGCTCAAGGAGCTCAAGGGCGAGGTGATCATCAACCGGGACCTTTCGCACGCGAACATCATCAAGACGTTCGACTTCGTGACGAACGGGCGGGCCGCGGCCATATCGATGGAGTACGTGAGCGGCACGAACCTCCACAAGCTGAAGGCGTTGCGGCCGCAGAAGTTCTTCGAGGTCGAGGACATCCGCGGGTGGATCGTGATGCTCTGCGACGCGATGGACTACGCGCACCGCCAGAAGGTGGTCCACAGGGACATCAAGCCGGCAAACCTGATGATCAACGACCGCGGCGAGCTGAAGGTCGGCGACTTCGGGATCGGCCGCACCGTCGCGGAGACGGTGAACCGGGTGACCAAGAACTACTCCGGGGGCACCCCCCCGTTCATGAGCCCCCAGCAGACGATGGGCGAGAAGGCCTCGCAGCTCGACGACATCTACAGCATCGGCGCCACGATCTACGACCTGCTGACGGGCGATCCCCCGTTCTTCCGCGGCGCGATCCGGGAACAGGCGATCGCCAAGGTGCCTCCGAGCATGGCGCAGAGGAGGAAGGAGCTGGGGCGCGTCGGGGTGCCCATCCCGCTGAGCTGGGAGGACGCGGTCGCCGCGTGCCTCGCGAAAAACCCGGCCGAGCGCCCCCAGACCGCGACGGCGCTGCGGGAGCTGCTCGGGGAGGGGACGGCGGGCGCCCGGGCTGCCGCGAAACCCGGCGCCTCCAGGGGGCGCCTGGCGATTCTCGTGTCGGCGCTGGTCGTGGTCGCGGCCGCCGCCGTAGCCACCTGGAGGTTCTTCCCGCCCGCGCAGCCGGCGGCGACGGCCCCGCAGGCCCCGGCGAAGGCCGCGGCCGGAGCGGCCGAGAAGAAGGCGCCGGAGGCCTCGCCCGCCCCCGCGGCCGGGGCGAAGCCTCAGGACGCCGCCGCCGCCGCGCCGGCGGCCAGCGCCAAGGCGCTGGTCGAGGACCTGGAGGACTCCGGCAAGGTCACCCGCGACGAGGGCGCCATCCTCAACAATGCGCTGCGCGGCGTGGACGCCTACGAGAGGGGGCTGGCGACGCGGGTGGCGATCGAGCACAGCCTGACGCCGGAGCTCTGGAGGACCTTCTCGTCGCTCGTGCCCCCGGCCGACGAGCTCACGGCCAAGCTCAGGCCGCTCCTGGCCACCGGGATCATCCGCGAGCCCGAGTTCGGCTGGCTGCACGACTCGATGGCCGGGCAGAAGGGCGACATGGAGAAGATGCTCGCGCGCCAGGTGGTGGAGGAGAAGACGATCTCGCCCGAGCAGTGGCGCAAGCAGACGGAGCTCTACCCCCAGGCGCGGCTGGACCCGCTCATGGAGAAGATCAAGCCGCTCCTTGCCGCGGCGACTCTGACGCCGGCGGAGGGCCAGTGGCTGCGCTCGGCGCTGGCCGGGGAGAAGGGCGACGCGGAGAAGGCGCTCGCGTCGAGGCTGATCAACGAAAAGTCGGCCACGCCCGGGCAGTGGCGGGCGAAGACGGCATTCTCCTACCTGCTCAAGGCCGACGCCGCCATCGACCCCGAGCATCTGCCGCCCGCCATAGACCTGCCCCTCGGCCCGACGACCACGATGCGCCTGCTGCGGATGGACAAGGGAACCTTCCTGAGCGGCTCGCCCAAGGAGGAGATCGGGCGCAGGCCGAACGAGCCGCTCCCGAGGGAGGTCGCGATCCAGAGCGCCTACTACATCGGCATCTACGAGGTGACGCAGGCCGAGTACACCAGCCTCGTGCCCCGCAACCCGAGCTTCTGGAGGGGGCACCCCGACTGGCCGATCGACCAGGTGGACTGGCAGGCGATCGACGGCAACGACGGGTACCTCGCGCGGCTCAACGTCGTGCTGTCCGGCAGGTACGGCGGGGCGCTGCAGGCCGACCTGCCCACCGAGGACGAGTGGGAGTACGCCTGCCGGGCGGGCACGGAGACCTCCTTCAACAACGGCAAGAACATCACCGACCTGGACACCGACCCGGCGCTCGACCCCCTGGCCAACTACAACCGCGACACGAACGGCTCACCCCGCCCGGTCGGCTCGTACCTCCCGAACGCATGGGGCCTCTATGACATGCACGGGAACGTGGCGGAATGGTGCAAGAACCGCTTCCAGCGCGGGGGATCGTGGCAGTCGAACGCCGCCAGCTGCCGCGCGGCGTGGCGGACGCAGATCGGCGCCGAGGCCTCGCCGTCGAACCAGGTGGGCTTCAGGCTCGTCCTGCACCTCAAGGACGCAGCGGCCGCGCCCCCGCAGTGACCGGGCCCGTCAGGGCCAGGCGACCTCTAGCGCGGCTAGCCCGTGGAAGTGGTAGCTGTCCCTGTACCGCGGCGTCCCCGCGAGGCGGATCCCCAGAAGGCGCCTGAACAGGAGGGGAAGCGCGGTCTGCAGCTCGAGCCGGGCGAGCGGCGCGCCGAGGCAGAAGTGGATGCCCCCGCCGAACGCCGCATGCGCGGCCCCGGGGCCCGCCGCGGGGCGGGCCGGGTTGAAGACGTGCGCCTCGGGGTAACGCGCCGGGTCGCGGTTGGCCGCGCCGTAGAGGAGCGCGACCTGCGCGCCCCGGGCCAGCCGGACTCCGGCGACGTCCGCGTCCTCCTGGGCGAAGCGGGCGAACAGGTGCAGGGGCGGGTCGAACCGCAGGCACTCCTCGACCGTCGCCTCCGTGGCGGCCTCGGTCGCGAAGGCCGCGCCCAGGTCCGTCCCCTGCTCGAGCAGCGTCTTCACGCTGTTGCCGATCGCGTGGACCGTGGCCTCGTGGCCGGCGTTGAGCAGCAGGATGCAGGTGCCGATGAGCTCGTCCTCGGACAGGCGGTCCCCCGACGCTTCCGCGGCCAGGAGCTGGGTGATGAGGTCGTCGGCCGGGCTCTCGCGGCGCCGCGCGACGTGGCCCCGCAGGTACGCGGCGAACTCCCGGGTGGCCGCCTCCGCCGCGTCCTCGTCCCGCCGCGTCCGGCCGAACTGGTACACGGCGACCATCCGGTGGGACCAGTCGAGCAGCTTGGGGGCCATGTCGGCGGGCACCCCGAGGAGCTCGGCGATGACGACGACGGGGATCGGTGTCGCAAAGGCGCCGAGCAGCTCGGCGCGGTGGTCGGGCTCGATCCGGTCGATCAGCTCCCCCGCCAGGGCGGCGATCCTGGGCCTCAGGCGCTCGATGTTGCGCGCGACAAACGCCCTGCTCACGAGCGCCCGCAGCCGCGTGTGGACCGGGGGCTCGCGCTCCAGCATCGAGTTCGCGTTGACCTCGTGGAATGCGCGGAGGTGCTCCGGGACGGGCGCGGGCGCGGCGGCCTGGCCGGGCGCTGGCAGGAGCTCGCGGCCGAACCTGCGGTCCCTGAGGATGGCGCCCACGTCGGCGGCGTTCAGGAAGCACCAGAGCCGCTGCTCCTCCCAGTAGAACGCGGGCGCGACGGCCCGGATCCGCTCGTAGGTGGCGTAGGGGTCGCCGTAGAAGCCCGGGTGGGACGCGTCGATCGAGACCGAGCGCGACTCCGGGTTGATCCTCAGCCAGGGGGCGTCGTCGGCGGGCATCGGGATCAGGGGCCGAGGACGGGGGCGGCGGGCCCCGGATCCCTGAGCGCCGTGCCGGAGGCGCCGAGACGGCGGGACGCGAGCAGCAGGCGCGCCAGCGTCCGCGCCGCCTCGTGCGGCGCCAGCCCGCCCGCGCGGATGTTCGAGACGCAGTTGCGGTCGGCGTCGGTGCGTCCGGCGCCGGGGGCGAAGGTGAGGTAGGCGCCGAGGCTGTCCTGCGCGCTCAGCCCGGGCCGCTCGCCCAGCAGGATGACGCTCAGGCGGGCGCCGACCGCCTCGCCGACGGCGTCCTGGAGCTTCACGCGCGCCAGCGGCGCGAGGACCACGGGGTAGAGCGTCCAGCCCGAGGCGGCGACGATCCCGCACAGCCCGGCGACGGTCTCCGCCGCGTGGCCCGCCGCGGCGGCCGCCGACAGGCCGTCCGA
>CAYNLL010000266.1:0-4986 GCA_964398015.1 uncultured Opitutaceae bacterium
AAGGCCGCCCGCGTTGGAGAGCGGGAGGATCTCCAGAGGGAACACCACCTTCTTCACCAAGTTGGGGCTCCCGATGATCAGGAGCGGGGCCGTCCCCAGCGTGTCGGCGATCAGCATGTAGAGCGTGAGGCCCAGGAACATGGTCATCGCGAAATCCACCGTGCTCTCGACGCTCGGGTCGCGGAAATGCCCGCTGAAGATCAGCCCGAAGACCACAAAGTAAACCCCGAGCATCAGCACCGGGTTGAGCACCGCCCAGAAGATGCCGAGGAAGCTGCCGCGGTAGCGTGCCTCGACGGCGCGGACGGTGAACTGCCACCAGAGGTCCCGCTTGCGGGCAGTGCCCAGGAACGGGGAGGATTGGCCGGGGGCACGCATAAATGGCCCTAGAACAAGCGCACGGACAAGGGGTTGAGTCAATCCGATCTGCCTAATGCGGCCTTCGAAGGCGGGGACTCTTTTGCGCTCCTTTCACGGACGAAGGAGAGGCGGGCAGGACGGCGTTCTTCGTGGGGAGAACCGGCGCGATGTTTTCCTTTGTGATTGGCGGCTGATCGCCGATCGACGGCAGGATCCCCCCGTTTGAGGCAAAATGGCGGACGAGCCCTTCCAGGTTGCCTTCGGGAGACACAAACCTGCCGGCAACCGGGTTCCAGTAGAGGCATCCGGCATCGGCCGGAGGAAGGTCCAGCACGAGATGCCGGGCGCCGGCCAGCGCCTCGAGCCAGGTTCGCTTGAGTTCGGCAATATCGGGCTGCGCCGTGAGGTTGAGCGCCGCAAAGTCCTCAGGGCGAAGGCGTCCCTTTCTTGCCAGCATCTCGACCAGCATTTCCGGTCCGTAGCCGGGGTCTTTCCCGACGGCGGCCCAGCAGAGGCTTCCCAATGAGAGGTAGCTACGATGGACGAAGAGGACGTCGAGGAAATCGCGCGGCTCGTCTCGACCCGCGAGCGCCAGGACCTTGTTGATTGAGAGGTCCAAGGGGTGAAGGCGAAACCCCACAATCGGGTCGGCAATGGGTGGAAGGAAACGCCACGAGGAATCGTGGGCCCATTCGACCTTCGTCGACGCGGTTCCCTTTCTGACAATCGCGCGGACGAATCCGGGTTGGCTCAAGACGACGTCCACCGTGTAACCGGAGTCCTCCAGCGTCCTCCTGTCGGCTGAAAACGCCTGTCCCACGAGCGCCTCCCTGTCGTGGAAGTAGTCGAGATCGTTGCTGATCCTCAGGGAATTGGGCTCGAGGTGAAGCGCGGCCGCTCCAGCAAGGTGACTGGACGGCGATCTGTTCACCGCGATGAGGCGGGCTATGGCGGTCTGGTCGGGGGCTAGGGGCATTTGAGCAGGGTTTGGATCCGACTGGCAGTCTGCCATGCCTTCCTGTTGCCATTGCGACGGAGCTGCTCGGACACCCAAGCGGCATTGTCGGCCGTGATCGAGAGCGTGGGGGCATAGGACCAGAAGCAAAGGGTGTGGAATCTCGCAAAGGCCGAACGTGCCAGCCTTATCGCCACCATCTGGCGCGCTTGCTTGCTTGTCAGGGCACGCCGGCTCTTGCGGCCGCCCAAGCGGCCGATATGGGCGAAATACGCCCGCGTGGCTTTCGTCAGCATGAATTAACGTAAGCCGCTTATGATACGGATTCAAGTCCAATTGCCCTGAAACATTCCGTAATTGTTCGGCGGTCTTCGCGTTGCGACGAAGCTGCTCCCGATGCGGCTCCGTACATCAGCGCTTGGCTCGATCTTAACCCTGGCACTGAGAGGCGCGGACGCCGACCGAGTATTGGCGCCTTGCGGTGGCCCATCGCCTTACGTAAGAGTCTCGGCGAACGTTTCATGGAGGGCTTTCTCAATTCTTATGCCGGACGGCGCGTGTGGATCTCCGGCCACACGGGATTCAAGGGATCGTGGCTGTGCGAATGGTTGCTCGACCTGGGGGCCGAGGTCTGGGGCTACAGCCTGCCGCCGCCGACCCAGCCCGCGCTCTTCGAGCAGCTCGACCTCGCCGACCGGCTCCACCACCAGCTGGGGGATGTCAGGGACCTGGGCGGCGTGGCGGCGGCGCTCCGGTCGTGCCAGCCGGACTTTGTCTTCCACCTTGCAGCGCAACCGTTGGTGCGGTGGTCCTACAGGGAGCCGGTGGAGACCTACGCGACGAACGTGATGGGGACCGTCCATGTCCTTGAGGCGCTGCGCGGGTTGGACCGGCCGTGCGCCGCGGTATTCGTGACGACGGACAAGTGCTACGAGAACCGGGAGGTGGCACGACCTTACGGCGAGGGCGATCCCCTCGGGGGCCACGATCCCTACAGCTCCAGCAAGGCCGCCTCCGAACTGGCCATCTCGGGGTACCGCAGCTCATTCTTCACTCCCGCCAAGCTGCGCGGCGGCGGCGTGCCGCCGGTCGCGATCGCCTCCGGCCGGGCCGGGAACGTGGTGGGCGGCGGCGACTGGGCCCTGGACCGGATCGTCCCCGACTGCATCCGGGCGCTGACCCTGGGCCAGCCCATCAGGGTGCGAAATCCGCGGGCCACCCGGCCCTGGCAGCATGTGCTTGAGCCGCTGGGCGGCTATCTGGCCCTTGCCTCGGAGCTGCGCGCGGCGCTTGCGGAGCCCGCTGGCGGCCGCCTCGAAGTACTCTGCTCCGCGTTCAACTTCGGCCCGGACCTCGAATCCACCCGCAGCGTGCGCGACGTGGTGGAGGAGATTCTCAAGGCGTGGCCCGGGACATGGGAGGATGCCTCGGACAGCGCCGCGCCCCACGAGGCGACGCTCCTTAACCTCGCGATCGAGAAGGCGGGCAGGCTCCTCTGCTGGCGGCCCAGATGGGGTTTCCGGGAGACCGTGGCCCGGACCGTACTCTGGTACCGTGCGCAGGGGCTACCGTCGGGCGGTGACGAGGCGCGGGAGCTCACCTCCCGCCAGATCGCCGAATATTCCTCGACAGGCGTGCCTGAAACGTCGGTATCAACCCCAATAAAATGAAAGTCGTCATCCTCTGCGGCGGGAAGGGAACGAGGCTGCGCGAAGAGACGGAGTACCGCCCGAAACCGATGGTGCCGATCGGCCCGCGCCCGATCCTCTGGCACATCATGAAGACCTACGCCCATTACGGGCACAAGGAGTTCATCCTGTGCCTCGGGTACAAGGGTGAGGTGATCCGGGACTACTTCCGCAACTACCTCTGGAACACCTGCGACACGACGCTCCACCTCGGCAAGAGCGCGGGCGTCAAGTTTCACAACAAGCACGACGAGGAGGACTGGAGCGTGACGCTAGCCGACACGGGCGAGAACTCGATGACCGCATTCCGGATCAAGCTCATCGAGCGCTACCTCGAGGACGACGAGCATTTCCTGCTGACCTATGGCGACGGCGTGGGCAATGTGAACATCGACGCCAGCCTGGCCCAGCACCGGAGGAGCGGGAAGGTCTGCACCGTGACGGCGGTCCATCCGCCGGGGCGTTTCGGCGAGCTGGGCCTCGCCGAGGACTCGACAATCCAGAGCTTCAACGAGAAGCCGCAGACCGAGGGCGGCTTCATCAACGGGGGATTCATGGTCTGCAACAGGGAGATCTTTGGCCATCTCCCCGACGATCCCAACGTCATGCTTGAGCAGGCCCCGCTTAAAACTCTCGCCGCACAGGGGAAGCTGGGAGCGTACCGCCACAAGGGGTTCTGGCAACCTATGGACACCTTCCAGGAATACGCGTTGCTCAACCGGCTTTGGGCGGAGGGCGCGGCTCCCTGGAAGGTCTGGTGAGGAGCGCAATGCGGCCCGCCTCCTCGGCCCCACGAGCGGCCCTTCAAACGGTGGCTGCGGGCGAGATCGTGGCGCGTGTCTCATGAGTGGGTCCCCGCAGCCCTTCCGCCGGAGCCCGTGCCCGGTTTGCGGCGCGGCAGGGACCGTACCCGTTGTCGCCTCGTCCCCGCCTGCGGAGTCCCTCGATTTTGCGGCGATCAAGTCGGGCTGGATGGGCTTCTTCAAGAAGAAGGTATTCTTCAGCTATTGCAGGTGCAGAGGGTGCGGCATCCTCTACGCGCCCACCTACCTGACCGACACGGCGCTCGGCGAACTTTATGGGAGCATGCCCGACAACACGGGCGGCCTGTCGGAAGCCTACCTCCAGAAGACGCAGCAGGGCTATGTGGATTTCCTCATGGAGCGCGACGGGGTGGGGGGCGACTATTTCGAGCTGGGACCCGACGTGGGACTGCTGTCCCAGGTCGCCGCAGGCAACCCGAATATCGGCAAGATGTGGCTCTACGAGCCGAACCGGTCGGTCGCGGCCGCCCTCGGGGAACGCGTGAAAGCCAAGCCCTTCGAGATCAGGGCGGAGATGAAGGATTTCAGTGCGGTGCCGGACGGCAGCCTGGGAGTCTGCGTCCTGGTTCACGTGCTGGACCATTTGCCCGAGGTGACGGCGATCATGCAGGCGCTGGCGCGAAAGATTCGGCCCGGTGGATATGTTCTCGTGGTTACCCATGACGAGCGCTCAGTGCTGGCGCGCATACTCCGCAGCCGATGGCCGGCGTTTTGCCTTCAGCACCCGCTGCTTTTCAACCCAAAGTCGACGAAGATGTTCCTCGGCAGGTGCGGATTGGAAGTCATCGAGACGCGCAGGTCCACGAACTATTTCCCGCTGACCTACCTCGCCAAGCATTTGCTTTACGCGTTGGGGCTGGAAGGCATTGCGCGGTGGAAATGGAATGCCTTTGTCGTGCCCGTTCGACTGGGAAACATCATGACGGTCGCGCGGCGAAAGGGGTGATATCCCCAGGCGGCGCGGAGCAGGGGAGCGCGGTAGGGGCGAACCCGGGAATCACGGCTTTTCGTCAGCGCCGCGACGGACAAAAGCGGTTGCGCGCCGGGGAGCCGCTGGCTTCTGCAGCCCAAAGCAAAATGTCCGTCGCTCAAACGTAGTTCGTTGCATCCTTGCGCGGCGGGGCGGCAACCACCAGCGCTAGCAGGGAGAGAACCAGTA
>CAYNLL010000267.1:0-4984 GCA_964398015.1 uncultured Opitutaceae bacterium
CCGAGCACCGTGTTGTTCTCGTCCACCGCCGAGACGCTGATGCTCGTAACACTCGGGACGACCGTCGTCTTCAGGGTCAGCTCCACGACCTCACTCGCGGACATCTGCTGGTTGTCCGCCAGCATCGCGGTCTGCCATACCCAGTAGAGCTGCGCGCCGTTCTCTACAGAGGACGTGGTGCTGTCCGGCACCGTCTTGCTCATGAAGAGTTCGCCAGACACGCCCTGCGCCGCGACCACGAACGCGTTGTTGTAGGTGTCGATCATGGACGCCGGGAACGTGTGGGGCCCCGACCAGACCTTGCGCGGGAGGTCGAACCAGTACTCCTGGAACGGCGTGCCCGCGACCTGCGTGTTCTGGACCGAGACGCGTATGACATCTGCGTTGCACGCCGCTGCGGCGCGTGAGGGATATAGGGGGTTGAGGAACGGGACGTTCACGCCCTGCCCCGCGATGCCGATGGGGTCCGATATGTGCGCGTCGAAGTCGATCACACGGAAGCCGTCAGGCGCAAGGAAGCCGACCCCCGAGGGCGTGTCTATGATGGAACGCGGGGACAACGTGCCCGTCGCGGCGTTCAACGTGTTCACCGCCAGCGACGTGGTCGAGAAGTCGCCTGTGATCTGATAGATGCTGTTCGTGCCCTTGAACACCAGCAGCGCCTGAATAACGCCGCCAAGCTGGTTGGACAGCGGCAGGCCCCTCCCCGCCGTCAAGGGCAGATTGTCGCCGAAGGTCAGGGCCTGAGAGGCGTTGGTGCAGGTCAGCGCCAGGCTGTCCGTAAAGACCACGGATGGCTGTCCCGCCACAGGGTTGATGCCGAGATAGGCGCGGCCCGCGAACTGCGCCACCCACGCCGGGGGCGTCGTCAGCAATATCTTGCCCGCCGCGATGGCTGAGACCTTGATCGAGAACCCGGAGCCCGTGCCGCCGATGCTCGCCGCCGTCGCCGACAACGTGTCTGTAAGCACGTACCCCGTGCCCGCCTTGCGGATGGAGACCGCCGTGACGCCGCCGCCCGAGACTGTGATGTCGGCTGTGGCGCCCGTGCCGGTCCCGCCTGTCAGCGCGACGTTGGTGTAGGTCCCGTTGGTGTAGGCTGACCCTCCGACCAGCGTGGACAGGAACTCGATGGAGCCCGTGCCGAGCAGGTTGCCCGCGTGCCAGATCGGCGACGCAGGGTTGGTCGTATCGAACCAGCCAATGAAGTTGGTGATGCCGTCAAAGCCCGGATGCGTGACCACGAGATTGACGCCGCACAGGTCCATCGTCGGGGGAACCCAATCGCCCACCGTGGGCTGCGTCAAAGGCACGTTGGAGGACGTTACGCCAAGCACCGGCACGTTGGCGTTGGTCAGGATGTTGTAGCAGAAGGGCTCGTCGTAGCCCGCCGTGCGGCCCGTCGCGATCAACCCATAGACGAGCGAGCCGAGCACCTTGAACACGGAGACCGCGCCGGGGGTCGTGAACGCCCCAAAGGCATACATGGACGCCGCGGCGGGGCGGCAGGTCCAGACGTTCTTGGTCGTCGGATCGGGGATGAGGTTCTGCAACGACGCCATCGCGCCGGGGAACAAGTCCGTCTCATCAAGACTGTCGGACAAGCCCGCAGGGGAGAACCTTATAACCTGCGTCTGGGCGAAAGATGAGACCATTGGCTACCGCCAAAGATGCGCGAGAAGACCCGGCAAGAAAGGCGCGAGGGCGAAGGCCCAACCTATCATTTTCGTATTTTTTACCTTATCCATGCGCCCGCCGAAGCGCCGCCTGTCGAGCGTCACGGTCTGCACGACTTCGTCGGCCTCGTCCTGCATCGTCAGGAACTTGCGGGCCATGTCGTCGGTCGTCTTCAAGTACTCGGGCAAGCGGCTGTCATTGGTGATCTGCATGAGCAGCGCAGAAGTGCGCGAGATCAGATAATTCTGGTTGGGGAACCACGGGATGGTCACGCCGTCCGCGAGCTGCGCCACCGTCAGGTCTGGCATCTGGCGCTGGTAGCGCGCCGTGACCGGGAACGCCCCCGCTGCCGGGGGCCACACGTACATGACCGAGCTTCCGTTCGCGGCGATGGCCTGCTCGGAGTTGTCGATTGCATAATTCTCGGGGTAGGAGTTCAAGCCCGCCTGCTGCACGAGCGCGTCGAACTCGGCCATCTCCACGCCGATCATGACGTACTTGACGCCCTGGATCGTGTAAAAGACATCGTTGCGGTTGGCGCGCAGCCAGTCCGTGACGCCGAGCGCGTAAGGCCCGCTCCCCGTACCGACTGCGGCATTGAAGCTGAAGTTCGTCACGCCGCGCGCCGCGACCAGATCATAGTCCTGGCACAGGTCCGCAAGGACCGTGTTCAAGAAGTTCCCCGCCTGCGTCGTGAAGCTTGGGCACTTCGCAATCTGGCAGGCGAGGGTAATGATCTGCGTGGCGGGTAACGGCACTCGGTCCCCCTTTAGCCGACGATGCTCTCCAGGTCGGCGATCTCTTCCTTCAGCAGCTCGATGTCCTGCTGGCCGCGCCTGAGCGAGGTCTCCGCGTTGGCGCGGTCGGCTTCACGCTTCGCCGCCGCCTGCATCTGCGCCGCCGTCAACTTCGCCTCGCCACGGCGCCCAGAGGCCTCGTGCGACTGCTGCGCGAGTTCGTAGGCGGTCTTGGTCTCGGCGTCGAGACGATACATGTCCTCGGTGGCGCGCGTATAGGCCTTGTTCAAGCGGGCCAGGTCTTTCTGCGCTTGCGGCAGTCGGACCATGGCTTGCTGCCTAGCCGAGGCGCGGAAACACTTGTCGAGAACGCCGTTGAACTCCGCATCAGAGCAGTCCGCAGGCACGAACGCTTGCAGGACGATGTTGCGGTTTTCAGCGACGGTATGCGTGAGCGATATGCCAATGGCGGGGGCCGTCAGATCGGGGGTCTTGGTCATGTCAGAACCTTACGGGTTGCGTTGTCACAGCCCCCGTCCGCCCACTCACGCGAACCTCACGAGAGTCCTGCCGCAGCTTGCGGTAGAAGCTGTCGTTGGTGTCGCCGGACTTGATTTCGTCGTCGTGCTTCCAGGTGCGGGCCTCGCACTCTCTCAGCACGTCGTAAACGGGCTTGGGGACCGTATACAGTTCTCCGTGATAGTAGACCTGCCCGTCAAGCGTAACACGGTCGGCGTACATCGCCAGATCGAGGCGGATGTCGCGCATCTCATACACAGTCTCGGGATGGGCCTCCTTGTCGAGGCGGGACATCTCCTTGGCGAGGTAGGCATCCTCGGCGGCGATGATCTCCTGCGCGCGGACCTTGGCTTCGGCCTTGGCGCGAAGCTCGGCCTTCTTCTCCTCGGTGAGGACGGAGAAGTCCACTTCGCGCGGCAGCACATGCGCGGCGGGTTTCACGGGGGCTTTGGGGGTCGTGTTCTTGGCCACTGGTTATCTCCGGGGGTTAGCTGTGCGTCCATGGGCCGCTGGCGATGGCCAGAGCCGAGAGAACGATGGGCCATCCCGTGCTGTCGTAGGCGACATAGTCTCCGGGAAGGAGTTTCAGCACGCCTCGGTTCGGGATGTAGATGATGCCATTGTGGTCGAACCCGCCCGGCAGGATCGGAGTGGTGTTGACCTGGTCGTTCTTGATGTTGGCCGCGATCTGCGCGATGTCCGCCTGCGCCATCTGGCGCGTGAAGTTCTGCGCGGAGAGCGAGTTGGTTGCAGACGTGCCGAGTGTGCGGAGTGCCATATCATGCCCTCAGTGAGAAGGCGGGAGCCGAAGCCCCCGCCGTATGGTTATCAGCCGAAGGTGGCGGAGAAGGCGCTGGTGCTCTCGACGCGGGCGAAGAAGAGCTGGTTGAGCAGGATCGTCCCGTACATGACCTTCCAGCCGACGACGCGGAGCTGGTTGAGCGGGTCGCTCTTGTCCGCCTTGTCGAGGTAGCTGTACTTGATCTCGTCCAGCGAGACCTGACCGTAAGCGCCGCGACCGAAGATGTAGGTCGGGTACACAGTCACGCCGGTCGCCGGGGCGGCGGGCGGGGACTGCGAGACGCCCGTGCCGGTGATGGTCACGGTCTGCCCGCCAGCCAACTGCGTGGCCTGGCCAGCCATCGGACCAACGGTCGGACCCGCAGCCGAGAGGCCGAGGTTCGCGGGGCTCGTGGTCGTGCCGACGTAGACATTGAAGGTGAAGCCCGCAGGCGTCGAGGGCAGCACGACCGAGATCGAGCCGTTCGGGCCAACGACGGATACCGAGGACGAGACCTGATAGACCTGGCTCTCGTATTGGTTCTGTGTGTCGGAGGCCGTGACCTGCACATAGTAGGTGCCAGTGGCGAGCGAGCCAGCTGAGCCCGCCGTGCCGTTGATCGCCGCGACGCCGGTCCACGACGGGACCATGTTGCTCTCGCAGAAGCGGATGCCGCCGAGTTCGCCGATCTCGGCGTTGTAGAGCTTGTTGATGTCCGAGTAGGACGAGGCCGTGACGAAGGTCGAGTTCTCGCGGATGTCCTGCACGACGAACGAGTGAACGATGGCCGTGTAGTGCGGGATGCCGCGCGGGTCCGCCGAGGCGCGGGCGCCGCCGCTGTCCGCTTCGATCTTGGCGTCAGTCTGCTCGTCGCCCATGAAGCGGGGCGAACCAAGATAGGACAACTGCGCGTAGGCGCGGTTGATCTCATGCAGGTTGAGCACATCGCCTGTGACCAACGAGGCGCGAGCGCCGCGCGAGTTCACATAGTTGATCTGCGTGCCGCCATTGAGGTTGTTGTAGGTGTTGCGGTCCAGGGTTTCCGCGACGGCCAGGGCGCAAAGCTCCTTGGCGATCTTGAACATCGGATGCTTGATGGTCATCTCGGCCACGTCGGTCAAGGTGATCTTGTCGCCCCACTGGACGGCGGTCGCGGAGACCATCGTCACTGTCATGGACTGGCCAATGGGCGGCACGCCTTCCGAGAGCGGGGCGAAGGGCAGCGGGACGCGGTTCCAGCGCGCGGCCTGATAGGTCACGCCGCGACCCT
>CAYNLL010000268.1:0-4946 GCA_964398015.1 uncultured Opitutaceae bacterium
TTGCGTCGGGAGCATTCATTTCGGCGGACTCTATGAGTACCCCTGGGTCGTCGTCGGTGGCGTAGGTGGATTCCGAAATGTCCAGCTCGTACAAGTCAGTCGGCGTTATATCGAATGTGTAGACGGTATTGAACTCGGAGAGGCCTCCGCTGAAGGGCCCGCAGCAGTCCTGAACAGAGAATAATGACGTCGAGGTGGTGAGATCCGTGAGCGTCACCTGCCCAGAATCGGGGCCTGAAAACGGAACGATTGCTGCCGTAGACAAGGCGACCGTCAACACGGCCCCATTGGGATAAAAATCCGTGGTGACCTTCTCGTCGGAGGAGATTGCGCCCCCGCCGATAGCGTTGTCCACGTAGACATTGTAGTTGGGAAGGGCGTCGGTCTCCACACTCAAGCTGAATGGGGTAAGCGATGCGGAGAGCTGGGCGAATCCGTGGGGACTCGATGCGAGGTTCTCGCCGAGGGGCGAGCCGTCCGAAGTTGCAAAGCCAAACGAGCCGGAGGAGGAGAACGACCCGATCGGATTGTGCGTCACAGGGTCAAAGGCGATCCAGAATTCACCCCAACCTCCCGATATGCTCTGCTCGGAGGACACAATCGTGAGTCCTTGCCCGAACGAACGATCTCGGCCGGAGGCAAAAGCAACGAGAAGCAGCACGACTGCTGTAATCCTTCTCACAGTTTCGCATGCGCATATTATGTACCGTATAAGTGACATCATAAAAGGCATGATTGGAGCGCGGCGAGTTGCAGAGGGAATAAATGCAACCGAGCCCTGGGTGCCGCATCTCCGGCCAATGAAACTGTAACGGTATCCGACCAAGAACGGGAAATCTTGCAGTGATGGGACCTTCGGTCTGCGGTGCCGGTTTGTCCCTTCCGAGCGCAGAAGCGAAGCCGCCCTTCAGCTGCGCGGCGCATCGTCTGGGCCAAAGTTGGCCGCGGTGCCAGCGTTCGAATCGCGTTGCCCTTGCCCGCGCGCCATCAAAGGGCACTCCCGGCGCAGACATTGAGCGGCCGACAGCGAATGGAGACCAGGGCACTGCCGATGGCCTTTGGTTCCGCTCGAACACCGCATGGGAGAGGCACGTGGCCGGGGTGCTTCATGCCTTTGGAATCCGGTCTCAGAAGCAGTACGGCCTCGTTCCCGTTCCTTGCGCTTTTCCTAACTCGCGCCAGGCACAGAATGTATGGCAAATCGAGAATTATGTCGGATTGCTTAACAATTCCCGGGAGAACGAATGTCCAGCATTCTCTAGCATAATTCTTTATCAATTTGCTGACAACAGCTTATGGTTAAACGACCTTTACTGGTTCAAGATATGCTAGGCTTCTCTAGTATGAAGCCTTTCATCCGTATGGGATCATTCTATGTTGCGGCGGCGATGAGCATGGCTGTCGCCGCCAGAGCCGATGAGCCGATTACCAGCGAGTCCGCATTTAGTCCAAATGCCACATTTGATTGGGGCTCGATTTCAGACATGCCGCTTCCCTTCGATGGCACTGACGACATCTTTGCGCCGACTGAGCCTCTCGGCACTGCAGGTGGTGTTGGGATAACGGTAGATGAGCCGTATAATGGCGATATTTTCCAGCTGCGCGATGGGACCTTTGTCCCTTCCGTTTTTCCCACTGATGAGGTTGTCGACGTCGTCGACGAGGGTAAGTTCACGATCAGTTTTTCAAGCCCAATCTATGGGATTGGTTTCCAAATATATACTACCGATGTGAGGAGCGATGGTGCAGTTGCCGGGGATTTTTACGTGAACGGATCGACATCACCGCTGGGAGGCTCCCCATCGTTTGATGTCACCGGCGTGGGCGATGACTCCGACGTCTATGTGGGGGTCGCAAGCGATGTCGCTGACATCAATAGTGTCACGCTAGTATTGGCGAACCCTTCCTACGGTGAGAATTTCTATGTCGGCGAACTTGATCTTCAAACGAGTGCCTCCGAATCAAGTGTCCCTGACGGAGGAGCGACGATCACCATGCTCGGTGCGGCGCTTACCGGCATTTCGATGTTTCGTCGGCGTTTTGCAAAATAGACCCCGAGAGTTTACTCCGTCGCACTGAAGGTTTCGGTGGCGCATGGGCAATTCACATTTCGCCAGTTGAGCCTGGGGAGGCCTTTGTTGCCTGTGGGTTCAAGGCGAGGCCAGGGACAGTTTCCGAATCGGGCGAACTTGTGATTGATATGTGAGCCCCAATCCAGGTCGTTGTGCTTCCATAATTTTGCTTGCCGGTCGCGCCAGCCACTGAGCATCCTAAATGATTCAGGACTCGCCAGGGTAGCTCAGTGGTAGAGCAGAGGACTCATAAGCCTTTGGCCGCGGGTTCGATCCCCGCCCCTGGCACCATTATCAATCAATGATTTATGCGACGCTCCGGGTTCAGGTGCACGGCGGGCGGGTAAATCCTTAGATTGAAAAATGGGTGCCGGCGAGCGCTCCCGCCTCGGCAGGCTCCCCCGGAATCATCCCGGGATGCAGCGCGCCGTAAACGGCCTCGAGCAGCTGGTCGGCCGAAGCGGGTTTCCGCATGAAGGCGACCGACTCCTCCTCCAATGTTCCGAGGAGGGGATTGCTCCGGTCGGCCGCGCTGAAGACTAGGATGGGCAGATCGGGATTGATGTTGCGCAGGGCGCGCACCAGGGCGCGGCCGTTCATGATCGGCATCATGATGTCCGTGATCACGAGTGCGACGTTGCCCCTGTTCTGGACGTAGGCGGCGAGCGCCTCGGCGCCGTCCCTTGCCAGCAGCACGCGGTAGTTGTGGACCTCGAGCGTGAGGCGCGTGATCTCGCGTATGGAGTGCTCGTCGTCGGCGATGATGATCAGCTCGCCCTGGCCGGGCGCGGCCTTCCTGGGAGCCTTGACCTCAGGGGCCGCCAGTTCGCAGATCGGCAGGTGGATGAGGAAACGGCTGCCGCGCCCGACCTCGGTATCGAGCTCGATGAACCCCTTGTGGGCGCTCACGATCGAGACGACCGTCGACAGGCCAAGTCCCGTGCCCACGCCGGCCGCCTTCGTCGTGAAGAACGGCTCGAAGATCTTCTTCCTGACCTCGGGCGGCATGCCGGTGCCGGTGTCCGCGACGGCAACGCGCGCGTAGCGGCCAGGCTTGACGCCGCCGTTCTCGCTGGCCTTCGCCTCGTCGACGTCGACGGCGTCCAAGGCGATCCGGAGCTCGCCGCCGTCGGGCATGGCGTCGCGCGCGTTGACGCAGAGGTTGATCAGCACCTGGTGGAGCTGGGTCGGGTCCCCGAGGACCATGGGCACGTCCTTCGCCGTCTCCGAGATCACTTGGATCGAGCACGGCAGGGTCTCGTGCATCAGCTGGCGCACCTCGTCGGCGAGGAACGAGAGGTCCGTGGGCCCCATCTCGCTCTGGCCGCCCCGCACGAACATGAGCACCTGCTTCACCATCTCGGTCCCGCGCCGCGCCGTCGACCTCACCATCTCGACGATCCGCGCGTTCTCGGGGTCGCCCGTGCTGGTGATCAAGTCGGTGGCCATCAGGATGGGCGCGAAGACATTGTTCAGGTCATGGGCGATCCCGCTGGCGAGGGCGCCGATGCTCTCCAGCCTCTGGGTGCGCAGGAACTGCTCGGCGATCCGCTTGCGGTCCGTGATGTCGGTGTTGACGACGAGGATGGTCTTGGGCGCCCCTGCCTCGTCGCGGACGAGGGTCCAGCGCGACTCGACGACGAGCTCCTGGCCCGTGCCGGTGACGTGGCGCAGCTCGCCTGTCCATTGGCCGCCCCTGAGCGTCTCAGCCTCCGCGTTCCGGGCGTCCGGCTCATGGTCCTCCCCAAGCAGGGTGAGGGCGCTCCGCCCCATGGCCTCCTTAGCGGGGATCCCGTAGAGGCGCTCGGCGCTCCTGTTCCAGTAGCTGATGGTGCCCGCGAGGTCGCGGACGTAGATCGCATCCCGTGCCTTGGCGAGCAGGTCGGCCTGCTCGCGCGCCTGCGCCTCCATGTGCTTGCGGACGGCGACCTCGGCGCGGAGTGCGTCGTTGACGCGGCCGAGCTCGGCGGTCCGCTCGGCTACGCGCTGCTCGAGCGTGTCGCGGGCGGCCTTGAGATCCTCGTTGAGCCCGTGGTTGAGGAGGGCCATGTCTATCCCGATCTTGAGCTCGCGCTCCTTGCAGGGCTTGAGCAGGTAGCTCGAGGGGTGCGAAAGCTTCGCGCGGCTCAGCGTTATGTCGTTGGAGTCCGCCGTCAGGTACACGACGGGCAGGTTGCTGCGCTCGCGGATGATCTCCGCGGCCTGGATCCCGTCCATCCTGCCGCCGAGGACCACGTCCATGAGAACGAGGTCGGGGGAGAGCTCCTCCGCCATCCTGACCGCCTCCTCGCCCGTGGGAACGACGGCGCAGACCTCGTAGCCGAGCTTCGGCAGGCGCCGGCTCAGGTCCAGGGCGTTGATCCGGTCGTCCTCGACCAGCAGGATGCGGGGAACGGAGCCCAAAGCGGTGCGGGTCTTCATGGCTGAAAGGGCGCCTGGCGCCGGGGGGGGGCGGCGCCGGAGTGCCGCGCAGGGGCCTGCCTGCGGGTGGACGGGCCTCCGGGGGCCGTTGGGGAGAGATTCATTGAACTGCGGGTACACTTCACATCGACACCGCGCGGCGCGCCCTTGAGGCCAAAGCCCCTCAGTAGAACTTCCTATGCCGTTGGAGGCGGGAAATTCTCCGGCGGAGGGCCCGCCCCAAGGGGACGGGGGGATCACTCCGCCCCGACGTCCGAGGCGAGCGGGAATTCGCCCTTGAGGCGGATGTCCCGCGACGAGCCTCCGACGAGTATCCCAAAGCTGCCCGCCTCCGCCGTCCAGCCATGCTTCTCGGGCGAATAGTAGGCGAACGAGCGCGGATTGAGGTCGATCTCGACCGTTTTCGTCTCTCCCGGGGCCCGGAACACCGTTGCGAACCCCTTGTGCTCCTTT
>CAYNLL010000269.1:0-4936 GCA_964398015.1 uncultured Opitutaceae bacterium
CGCGCGTCGGCCTGGCGGACCTCGACCAGGAGGTCGTTGCCCGCCTTCTCGACGAAGAGCGTGAGCGCGGCCGCGGTGAACACCAGCGTGACGAGCACCAGGACGAGGACAGAGGAGCGCAGCGGCGCCGGGGGCGGGCTCACCATGGGTTGGGCAGCCCCTGCGGGGTGCCGGGCAGGCTCACCAGGGCGACGCGCGTCAGGCGGTTGTAGGTGAAGGTGACGCGCAGCCGCTGGGGGGCCAGCGGGTTGCCCCCGCTGTCGGTGCGCAGCGCGGACTCGGTCGTCCACCGGTTGAAGTCCGTGTCGAAGTAGTCGTAGGCGAGACCCGTCACGAAGGGCGAGACGAGCGTCTCGCGCGGGGGCTCGTCGTTGAAGTGGTTCTCGAGGTCGGAGTGCCAGAGCATGAAGAGGCCCTGGTCGCGCCGGACCTGGAGCGAGCAGACGACCTCGGGCAGGGGGCTGTCGGGCCACTTGAGGATCCTGCCCCCGGCGAGCTGCATGTACGTGATCAGGTTCTCCTGCACGCCGTTCGCCGGCGTGATCTGCTGGACGCCGATCGGGGTCGAGTTGACCGAGGCCGCGGGCGGGAGCGTGGCGCGCACCATCTCGCGCTGCAGGTAGCGGGTGACGGCGCGCACGTGCTGGTCGAAGAGCCGGATGTCCGAGCCCTTCCCCCAGAGCTCGCCCATCGAGAAGATGAAGGTGTTCAGGCCGACGAGGACCAGGGCGACCAGCGCCATCGACAGCATCACCTCGACGAGCGTGAAGGCGCGCGTCCTCATTGCGCCTGCTTCCCCTGGACCAGCGCGATGCGGTCCGCCGCGTCCTGGCGCAGCTGGCTGCGCGCCGTCGGGTCCGACCAGGTGGGGCGCGTGAGCATGAAGGTCTCGACGACCGTCCTCGGCTCGGCCGCCGTGGACTCGGTGATCGTGCAGGTGAGGGTCACCGTGAAGAGGTCCGTCGTGTTGGCGGGGTCGATCTCCGCCGTCCACTTGACGTGGCGGTCGCCGTCGTCGAACTCGGCGCCTGTCTGGGCCGTCTGCAGGTCGGGCTGCGTCAGCAGCTGCGAGCGGGCGAACGAGACGTCCTCGTCGTTCAGGTTCGCCTTGCGGGCGATCTCGTAGCTGTTGAGCACGTTCACGTAGGCGCCCCCCAGGACGACGGCCGTCAGCGCGAAGATCATCAGGGCGACGACGACCTCGATCAGCGTGAAGCCCGCGGAGGATGCCCTACGGTGCGGCATCGGACGGGGTGATCATGGGGGCGCAGGTCCACGGGTCCACCGCGAGCAGGTGCGCCCCGCCGTTCGCGCGGATCTGCGCGCGGAAGGGCGTGCAGGTCCCGTCGGCGTAGAAGGTGACGGACGCGATCGGCTTGGTCTCGACCAGGGTCCCGCCCACCAGGACCTGGGAGCCCCCCTCCGACTCGGCCGGGTGGAAGTCGATCGCGAGGTCCTCGGGCCCCGTCACGGGGTCGTCCTTGCGCCCGGAGCCGTCGGTCATCTCGAAGGCCCTGGCCCTCGCGTCGAAGCTGAGGAGGACCTCCTGCCTGTGCTCGAGCGCCTGGTGGCGCGCCTCGGCGCAGGCCTTCCAGAACTGGTCGTCCAGGGAGGCCGCCCTGTCGGTGAGCATGGCCGAGGACCCGCCGATGAAGATCGTGCCCAGGAGCGCGACGAGCGCCAGGGCCAGCAGAATCTCCAGGAGCGTGAACCCGCCCAGGTCACCAGTTCCCGATGTCGTCGTCCGTGCCATCAATCTTGTCCGGGCCCTTCGACCAGACGTCGTAGCCGCCCTTGTTGTGCGTCCCCGGGTAGCGGTACTGGTAGGGCTCGTTCCAGGGGTCGAGCAGCGGGAACTTGGTGCCGTCGGCGACATAGGGCCCGCGCCAGCGGTCGGCCTTGTTGGGCGGCGCGGTGAAGAGCGCCTGCAGGCCCTCCTCCGTCGAGGGGTAGTCGCCCATCTGGAGCCGGTAGGTGGTGAGGGGGGTCTTCAGGCTCTGCGTGACCATGAGGCGGGCGATGTTCACCTGGGAGGTCCCGAAGAGGGTGCCGACGTTCGACAGGGTGAGCCCCGCCAGGAGGCCGATGATCGCGATGACGACCAGGATCTCGATCAGGGTGAAGGCGCGGGTTCTGGGGTTCGTGGGAAGGCTCATGGCGGCTGGAGTGTTGTCCTATTGGGTGCTTAATGTCGAGACGCTCGCCGGATGCAAAGGTTGCGGGCGCCGCGCGCCTCTTCCGGGCGATGCGCCCGGCCATGGGACCTGTGACCCCGCCGGCCGGCCAAGGTTCGAACTTTGTCCCCTTCCCGGCCCCGGCGGCCTCAGCGGTCCCGCCGGCCGCCCTCGTCGGTGAACACGTGGTTCACGAGGAAGCTCAGTCCCAGCACGCCGCCCAGCGTCCGCATGTTGCGCATGGCCCCGACGACCCGCGAGAACGGGCTCGCGGCGGGCTCGTGCACCCGCAAGAGCAGGAACGCCCCGGCGAGCGCGATCACGGGCTGGACGAGGAAGCAGGCGTGGTAGGCCCTGAGCGGGTCGCCCCACGCCGCCAGCGCCCGGGAGAGCGCCCAGCCCCCGAGCACCGGGGCGACCGCCGCCACCAGCGACACCATCGCGAGGTTGAAGCCGATCGCCAGGCTCTTCGCCCCGGCCGGGATCAGGCGCAGGCCCATCATGAACTGCCCGAGGACGAAGCCCGCGCTCGTGGCGCCGATCCAGGTCCACAGGGCGTAGAGCGCGAGGCGGTTGCCCGGGTTCACCGCGCTCCAGAGGAACATGGAGAGCTGCCAGAGGATGAGCGAGAAGGCCATGACCGGCTTGCTGCCGTGCCGGTCCAGCAGGCGCCCCCAGGCCGGCAGCGACAGCGCCCCTCCCACCTGGGCGAGGGCCGTCACCGCCCCGACGTCGAAGGCGGAGAAGCCCACCTGGTCCAGCATGAACACGGTGTAGAAGGGACCGAAGCAGTTGGTCGCGAAGCTCCACACCGCGCCGAAGGCGACGAACACGAGGAACGAGCGGGAGGCGAGGAGGATGCCCGCCTGGCCGCGCAGCGACCCGCGCTCGGGCGGCGGGGGCCGGTGGGGCCGCGTGGGGCTGAGCCGCTGCCAGCGCAGCGAGAAGAGCCGCAGGAACGCCGCCCCGAAGATGATCGCCTGGAACGCGGCCACGGAGTACTCCCACCGCGAGAGGATCCAGCCCGAGACGACCAGGAAGACGACCGTCGAGTACTGCAGGATCTGGTTCCTCTGCCCGAAGAACTTGCCGCGGATCCGGCGCGGCACCCATTCCTCGATCCAGGTGCTCCAGGTGACGCCGGCCACGGCGCCGAAGCAGCTCGACACGAAGTACCAGGCCAGGAGCCAGAGGGTGGCCCGGGCCATGTCGCCGCGCGGGATCCGGGGAAGGAAGGCGCCGAGGGCGACCCAGCTCAGGAGGTGCAGGAACGCCGCGGCGATGGAGACCTTCTTCGGGGGCTTCCAGCGCATGAGCAGCGGCGAGACGAAGATCTGCAGGAAGTTGCCGACGAAGGGCAGCGCGCCCAGCACGCCGATGGCGGCCGAGGTGAGCGGGAAGGCCTTCGTCACCAGCGCCGAGAGCGCCAGGCTCCCGGAAAGGGCCATCGTGACGATCGGCATCGCGACGACGCCCTCGCTCGTGGAGTACCGCAGGCAGAGCCGCAGGTCGTCCCTGCGCCGCAGCGCGGGGGGGCGCTCGGGGGCCGCGGGGGCGAGGGGGGCGTCGGCGGGCATGGGGGGAAAGGGGATCCAACGCCATGGCGGGGACTTTTCCAAATGTTTCCGGAGGCGGCTGCGGGACCCCGTGGCATGGGATGTGCTGACCCCACGCTCGAACGTTTCAACCGAGCGGTTAACCGCCCCGTGGCGCAGGAGAACCCGCACAAAACCTTGGCAACATGATCGGAACATCGAAGCCTCTCCGGAGACCCGCCGCGCACCGCCGCGGGAAATTCCATTGGCATGGCCGGCCGCCCGGGCCACCGTCGCAGGCACCCGGCTGAACATGGCGAACCCCGATCCCGTCCTCGTCCACGACTGGCATCCCGTTGCGCGCAGCGGGGACCTGTCCGCGGGCAAGCCCGCGGCCGCCCGGCTCCTCGGCAGGGACCTGGTCCTCTGGTCCGCGGGCGGGCGCGTCCACGCCTGGGAGGACCTCTGCGTCCACCGCGGGGCCCGGCTCTCCCTGGGCAAGGTCGCGGACGGCTGCCTGCAGTGCCCCTACCACGGATGGACCTACGACGAGGCCGGCATGTGCGTGAGGATCCCCGCCCACCCCGACCAGAAGCCCCCGCCGCGGGCGAGGACGAGCGTCCACGGCTGCAGGGAGGCCTACGGTCTCGTGTGGGCCTGCCTCTCAGGGACGCCGACCCCCCTGCCGGTCTTCCCCGAGTGGGACGCCGCAGGAGTGCGCCAGTTCACGATGGGGCCCTACCCGATGGACGCCGGCGGCCCGAGGATCATCGAGAACTTCCTCGACCTGGCGCACCTGCCCGTCGTCCACGAGGGGATCCTCGGCGTCGCGAGCCGCGCCGAGATCAACCGCTACAGCGTCGAGAAGCGGGCCGACGGGATCGACGCCACCGACATCGTGGTCTGGCATCCCGACCCCGACGGGTCGGGCCAGGCGGCGGCGGCCCACTACACCTACAGGGTCATCCGCCCCCTCACCGCCTACCTGGCCAAGCGCGCGGGAAGGAGCCGCTTCACGATGATGATCATGGCGACCCCCGTCGACGAGCTCAAGACCCTGGCATGGATCGTCTTCTCGATGGAGGGCGCCGACGAGACGCCCGACGAGCAGCTCGTCGACTGGACAAACCGGGTGTTCCTCCAGGACAAGCCGGTCGTGCAGTCCCAGCGCCCGGAGCTCCTGCCGCTCGACCTTCAGGCGGAGCTCCACCTCAACTGCGACCGCAC
>CAYNLL010000270.1:0-931 GCA_964398015.1 uncultured Opitutaceae bacterium
CGACCTCGGCAGGCCGGTCATCCTCGTCCTCAACATGATGGACCTGGCGGCGCAGGCCGGCCTCTCGATCCGCGCGGCCCGCCTGGAGCACCTCCTGGGGATCCCCGTCATCCCGTGCGAGGCGTCGAACGGCAAGGGCATCATCGAGCTGAAGGTGGCGATGAGCCGGCAGGACCTCCCGCTGCCGCGCCATGCCTGGGACATCCCGGCCGCCATCGCGGCGTCGGTGGCCGAGCTGCAGGCGTCGCTCGTCTCGAACGGGGGAAAGGCCCCGCTCATCGCCCGGGCCGAGGCCCTCCTGCTGCTCACCGACCAGGACTCCGTGCGCGTGGCGGGCTCCACGCCCCTCGACGGCCGCACCGAGGAGATCCTCAAGTCGTGGCAGAGGCGGTGGGACGCCGACGGCATGGACTGGGCGGCGATCCTCGTGAGCTCGCGCTACGACGCGATAGGGCGGCTGGCCGGCGAGGTGGTCCAGGCGCCCGACATGTCCGCTGCGACGCCAAGCGACCGCATCGACGCCGTCGTGACCCATCCGGTGTGGGGATGGCTCGTCCTCGCCGCCGTGATGACGCTGCTCTTCGTCAGCATCTTCGTGTTCGCCCAGGCCCCGATGGACTGGATCGCCAACGGCAACGCGGCCCTCGCCAACGCCGTGAAGCGCATGATGGCCGAGGGCGACCTGCGCAACCTGATCACCGACGGGATCATCGGGGGCGTCGGCACGATCGTGACCTTCCTGCCGCAGATCCTCATCCTCTTCTTCTTCATCGGCCTGCTCGAGAGCACCGGCTACATGGCGCGCGCCGCGTTCATCATGGACCGCCTCATGAGCAGGGTGGGGCTCAACGGGAAGTCCTTCATCCCGCTCCTGAGCTCCTACGCCTGCGCGATCCCCGGCATCATGGCCACCCGCACCATCGAGGACTCG
>CAYNLL010000270.1:941-4914 GCA_964398015.1 uncultured Opitutaceae bacterium
CGGGCTCCAGCGTGTCGCTCGCGGCCAAGGTCGGCATCATGATCCTCATGTACGCGCTCGGCACGGTCGGCGCGTTCGGGTTCGCGTGGCTGTTCAAGCGCACGCTGCTCAGGGGCAAGCCGCCGCTCATGATCATGGAGCTTCCCCCCTACCGCCTGCCGCGCCTGAGGGACGTGCTCCTGCACATGGTGGAACGCGCAGGCCTCTTCCTCAAGCGCGCGGGCACCGTCATCCTCGCGATCAGCGTCGTGCTCTGGTTCCTGGCGGCGCACCCGAAGGCCCCCGACGGGTCGAGCGACACGCAGCAGCTCGCCCAGAGCTACGCGGGCCGCGCGGGGCACCTGATCGAGCCGCTCATCAAGCCGATCGGCTTCGACTGGCAGATCGGGATCGGCCTCATCAGCTCCTTCGCGGCGCGAGAGGTCTTCGTCAGCACGATGGGGGTCGTCTTCAACGCCGAGGCCGACGGCGAGAACACGGCGCCCCTGCGCCACGCGCTCAACGCCGCCCGGTGGCCCGACGGGCGCCTCCTCTTCACGCCGCTCGTCTGCTTCACGCTCATGATCTTCTATGTCTTTGCCATGCAGTGCATGAGCACGATCGCCGTGGTGCGCCGCGAGACCAACTCGTGGAGGTGGCCCCTCTTCCAAACGGCCTACATGACTGGCGCCGCCTGGATAATCTCGTTCGTTGTGTACCAGGCCGGAACCGCGCTCGGATTCTGACCCCCGATGTCCTCCGCATCCCAGACCCTCGCCGCCCTCCTGATCGTGGCCGTAGCCGCGGTCTGGCTCGTCCTGCGCTCGTTCGCGCGCAGGCGCAACCCGGGATGCGGCGGCGATTGCGGGTGCGCCTCCGACGGGCTCAGGGCGAAGGCCGTGCGGCGAGGCAAGGCGGGCTAGGGGAGGGACCGATCCTTCGCGTTTGACGAGGGCCCGCCGGCGGCGACGCTCGTGGGGGCCGTCCCGACGCGAAACCCCTCCGCCCCCCATGCTCCTGATCCACGACACCCGGTGCGCCGACTACGGCGTCCTCCCGCACCCCGAGCAGCCGGCGCGCGTCACGGGATCCGCCGCGCACCTGCGGGCGGCGTTTCCGTCATGGGGATGGGCGGCGCCGGCGGACGGCGTCGCGGACGAGACCCTGCTGCTGGCCCACACGCCCGGGCACCTGGCCCGTCTGGCGCAGCCCTGGGACTTCGACGTGGACACGCCCTTCTTCCCGGACATCGCGGTCCACGCCCGGCGCTCCGTCGCGGCGGCGCTGGCGGCGGCGGCGCACGCCCACGCGGGCAAGGGGTCGGCGTTCGCGCTCATGCGGCCCCCGGGCCACCACGCCACGCCCGACGCCGCGATGGGGTTCTGCTACCTCAACCAGGTCGCGATCGCGGCGCTCGCCGCCCGGCGCGACCTCGGCGTCGAGCGCGTCGCGGTCTGGGACTTCGACGCCCACCACTGCAACGGAACCGAGGCCATTTTCGCCGGCAGGGAGGGCCTCCTCGTCTGCTCCGTGCACCAGGCGCCGGGCTACCCGGGCACCGGCCTGCGCGACACGGGGAACAGCCGCAGCTGGACCGTCCCCCCCGATGCCCCCCGCGCGCGCCACATGGAGGCGCTGCGGGCGGCGCTGGACGCGGTGGTCGCCTTCAGGCCCGGACTGGTGCTGGTCTCGGCGGGATTTGACGCCTACGCCCGTGACCCGATCACCGAAATGACCCTGGAGACCGAGGATTTCGCGACGCTCGGCCGGTGGCTCCGGGAGACCGGCCTCCCGTCGGCGGCGGTCCTCGAAGGTGGCTACAGCCCGGACCTTCCGAAACTCATCGCGGCCTTCCTGGCCTCGTGGGACGCGGGCCCCGGGCCCTGATTCCCAAAATGAGGGCCGTCCAGCTTTTAAGAATCGCCCTCGCTAGCCGCCCCATCCACGCTTCCGTAGATTGAGATGATTTCCCGTTTTCTGCCGCACCCGGTCCGCCGACTGCTCGGAGTCAAGACACAGCACCCCCGCATTTCCGGATACACGCTGATCGACCAGCCCGGCCAGCTGGAGACCCTCCTCACCGCGGTGGACCGAGCGGGCGAGGTGATCATGGACACGGAGGCGGACAACATGTACCGGTTCCGCGTCCGCGTGTGCCTGCTGCAGTTCTACCTTCGCGGCGAGGTGTTCCTGGTGGACGCCCTGGCCCCCCTCGACCTCGGCCAGCTCTGGCCCCGACTCGAGAAGAAGCACCTGGTGATGCACGGGAGCGACTTTGACCTGCGCCTCCTCCACGACTTCTGCAGGTTCAGGGCGAAGAGCCTCTTCGACACCATGCTCGCGGCGCAGCTTCTCGGCCGCGGCCGCATCGGGCTGGCGTCCCTGATCGAGGACAACTTCGGCGTGAAGCTCGACAAGGACGGGCAGAAGGCGAACTGGTCTCGCAGGCCGATCACCCAGAAGCTGCTCGACTACGCCGCGCTGGACGTGTGGTACCTCCCCGCGCTGCGCGACATCCTCAACCGGGAGCTCAAGCGCCTGGGACGCCTGGACTGGATGGAGCAGCAGTGCCGGGCCCAGATCGAGGCCGGCACCACCGGGTTCTCGCCGCCGGACGCGAACGACTGGCGGATCGGAAAGTCAGAGCGACTCCGCTCCCGCGGGCAGGGCGTCCTGCACTCGATCTGGCACTGGCGCCAGGAGCAGGCCCAGCGCCTGGACACGCCGCCCTTCAAGGTCTGCTCGAACGAGTTCCTGGTCCGCCTCGCCGCCGCGGCCGACGAGGGCGGCACGGCGGAGTCGATTCTGGCCACCGTCGACCTCGGCAAGCGCCACGGCCGCCTCATCGGCTCCCTCGCCGCCGCGGTGCGCGACGGCCTCGAGAAGGACCCCCGCACGCTCCCGCGGCGCCCGGGCCGCGACCCGAACCATTCGCCGCTCACGCAGGCAGAGATCGCGCTCATGGACCGGATCAAGGAGGAGAGGGACAAGATCGCCTCGAAGATCTCGATCGAGCCGACCCTGATCGCCAACCGCGCCCAGCTCTCGCAGATCGCCCGCGATCCCCGCAAGCTGGGTGAGATCCTCCTGCCGTGGCAGGCCTCCCTTCTCGCCGAGGCGCCGTCGCTGAAAGCGTGAATGCCAACATCGCCCGCCATCTCGACCGGATGGCCGCTGCGCAGCCCGCGGCAACGGCGCTGAAGGTCCCCCGCGGCCGGACGCCGTCGGGGGAGATCGACTACCTCTCCCTGAGCTTCGCCGCGCTCCTCGCCGAGACCGACGCCTGGTGCGCGCGCCTCCGGGCGAAGGGGATCCGCCGCGGGGACCGCGCCCTCGTCATGGTGAGGCCGGGCCTTCCGCTCATCGCCGCGGCCTTTGCACTGTTCAAGATCGGCGCGGTGCCGGTCATCATCGACCCGGGGATGGGGCTGCGAAACTTCCTCTCCTGCGTCGCGCGCTCGAGGCCGCGCGCGCTTGTCGGGATCCCCATCGCCCAGATCCTCTCGCGCGTCTGCGCCCGGGCGTTCCGCACCGTCGAGGCGCGCGTCCCGGTGAGCTCGTCGCACACGGCCCGCCTCGGGGGCGCCGCGGCGCCGGCGGAGCCCGCAGCGTCCGGTCCCACCGACCTGGCGGCCGTCCTCTTCACCTCGGGATCGACCGGCGCCCCGAAGGGCGTGTGCTACGAGCACGGCATGTTCGACGCCCAGGTCACGCTCATCCGGGAGACCTACGGCATCGAGCCCGGCGAGGTCGACCTGCCGCTCCTTCCCATCTTCGCCCTCTTCAACCCCGCGCTCGGGATGACCAGCGTCATCCCCGAGATCGACCCCCGCCACCCCGCCCGCGCGGACCCGGCGAAGATCGTCCAGGCGATCCGCCAGGAGGGCGTGACGAACTCCTTCGGCTCGCCCACGCTCTGGCGGAAGGTCGCCGCATTCTGCCGCGAGGGGAACATCGCCCTGCCGAGCCTGCGGCGCGTCCTCTGCGCGGGGGC
>CAYNLL010000271.1:0-4895 GCA_964398015.1 uncultured Opitutaceae bacterium
GAGGACTACCTGCAGGCGGCCGACATCGGGCTCTTCACCTCGGACATGGAGAGCTTCTGCCTGAGCATCCTCGAGGCGATGTGCTTTTCCTGCCCGAGCGTGGCGGCGACGGTGGGCGGGATCCCCGAGGTCGTGGAATCCGGGAAATCCGGGCTCCTTGTCCCGCCGGGCAATGCCGACGGCTTTGCGCGAGCGGTCGAGCGGCTGATCGCCGACCCGGCCCTGCGGGCGTCGCTCGGGGCCGCCGCCCGGGTCCGCGCCCGCGCCCTCTTTTCGGCCGATGCGATCGTGACGCGCTACGAGCAGCTCTATCGCAGGGTCTGCGCGACGGCGGGGCGATGACCCCCCGGCGCCGCGGGCGCCCCGCGCTATGGCGCCTTCGAGAAGACGTCGGGCTCGACGCGAAGGCGCTCGATCGTGACCTTTCGCGAGAAGCTTCCCGTCGAGACCTCGTGCACGCGCCCCAGCGTGGCGCCGGAGAACCAGTCCTCGAAGGACGGTCCCGTCCACATGCCGCGGTCGAGCGTCGGAAAGGCGGCGACGCTGTTGGAGGGGCCGATGAAGGTGAGGCTGCGCCATGCGATCGCGACCGTCGCGATGCGGATCGCGAAGTTGAAATTGCTGTAGTAGACGGGCCAGGCCGACTCGCCCAGGCGCGGGTTGACGGCGACATAGGCGCTGTCGGCATTCAGGAGATTTGAGAAGCCGAAGGGATCAAACGGGCCTCCTATCGCGGCGCGGTGCTCGACGACGAAGACGCCCAGCATCTTCGTCTCCGGGTTCCATTTCATTTGTGAGATCTTGAAACCTTCGCCCTTCCCCGACCAGGCGCTCCCGCTGGCAAGTGGGACCTCCGAGCTCAGCTGCGCCTTCATCACGTCGCCCCGGACGTCGATGGTGCATTCGGGCGGCTCGGAGAGCATCCTGAGCGCGGCGGGACGCGGAACCTCGGCATAGTAGTCCCAAAGGTGGTTGGCGGGGGCATTCTTCCGGACGTAGTCCTCATAGGCCAGCGGCTTCCCGTTCTTGAGCGCCATCTTGTATTCCCAACCCTGTTCCCAGACCGCCTCCGGGAGTTCCTTGTGAGGCGCCGCCATCTGCAGCTGATACGGGCTTGGGCGGGTCTCGCCCAGCAGCGTTCCCAGCGCCTGCGCATGGCTTCCGTCGGGCCAGCGCCATTCGAAGAGCGGCTTGCCGTACCGCAGCAGAAGCTCCGGCGGAGCGCCCTTCACCTCCAGGTTGCCGAAGACAATCGTGCCGGAGGCGGCGCCGGGATCCTGTTCGATGTGCAGGCTCGCGCCCTTCTCATGGTGAAAGGCGACGGCGCTGTCCACGGCCGATGTGGCGACGAATCCGCCCCCCTCCTCCGAGCGTCCACGGAGGACAAGCGGCCACCATACCGCCTCCGCGAGAAGGAGGCCGGACATGCCGGCGAGCAGGATGAGCGTGCGGACCCACCTTCTTGTCAGGAACTGAAGCGCGACGACCACGGCGCAACCGGCGACCGCCAGGAGGTAAAGCGTGTGGAGGCGGGCCTCGGTCAAACCCGAGGGATCCACAGGGACATCCATCCCGTGGAAGAACAGGTGTGTGGTGGCCGGCTTGATGAAGAGCACAAAGGACATCGCCACCACGGTCACAGCAAAGAGCGTCCAGGCCAGGAACCAGGCCATGGTCCCGGTCAGCGCGGCGATCATGAAGCCGGCGGCGACGGGCGCGGCCTCAAATTTCAGCGAATCTAGGGACGCCTCTAGGACCTGCTGGCCCCCGTACCCGCAATACAGCCACCAGGGGAGCGTCACGAGGATCGGAAGCAGCCCAAAGATCAGGAGGGCTGCCAGGAGCTTGGCCCCCATCAGGCGTGCGCCCGAGATCGGGCGCGTCGGCCAAAAGGCCGTCGTTCCCACGAGCGGGTCGTCGAAGATGAGGGCCGCCACCAGGAGATAGCCTATGGCCGCGCGCGGGGCGAACAGGAGCAAGTCGAAGGTCTGGATGTCGTTGAAGGACGCGAAGGAGAAGGCGCTGCCGTTGAGCAGGCGAAGGCCGACCGCGAATTCCAGCAGGAATGCGCAGACCCAGAGGGCGAGCGGAAGCCGCAGGCGCCTCAGGTCCTTGATCACGATGTGCCAGGTGAGTTTCATGCGAGGGCTCCCTTCAATTCGGTCCGGTGGGTGCGGGCCAGTGTGAGAAAGATCTCTCGCAGGCTCATCGGGCGGGCCGAGACGGCGCCCCCGGGGAACCTTTCGAGGCAGGCGCGCGGCGATTGAGCCGCGTCGAAGGCGCTGTCCACGAAGGAGACCCGCTGGCCCGAGCGCTCGAGCTCGAGCCAGCCGGCCGGCAAGGGCGCGCCCGCCTGGCCCGCGGCCTCGGGCGCGCCGTCCACGTCCACCCTCCTGAAGCGCGCCTGAAGCGCCCCCGTCGACTCATCCAGACGCTTTCGGCCCGCGTCGAGCAGCACGACGTGGTCGGTCATTCGCTCCACCTCCTCAATGTCGTGCGAGGAGACGAAGACGGTCCAGTCCCCCGCGGCCGAGACCTCGATGATACCCTTCACGAGCTCGTCGCGCACCAGGGGATCGAGGCCGCTGAATGGCTCGTCGAGGATGATCAGCCGCGGCCGGTAGGAGAGCGACGAGATCAGGGCGGCCTTCATCAGCATGCCGCGCGAGAGCTGTGCGAGCTTGCGTTCCTCCGGCAGCACCATGTCCGCGAGGAGCTTTCGCTCCAGGTCCCTGTCCCATGTCGGGTAGAAGGGGCGGCAGTAGTCCAGGAGCTGGCGCACCGTCATCCAGGTGGGCAGCTGCTGGTTCTCGGAGACGTAGCCGATTTGGGCGAGGTCCCGGGAACGCAGCCGGGTCGAATCCACGCCGAGGACGAGGGACCTGCCCGTGGTCGGCCGAAGAAGGTTCATCAGCAGCTTGATGGTGGTCGACTTACCGGCGCCGTTTGGGCCGAGCAGCGCGCACACGGCCCCCTCGGCTACGGCCAGTTCGAGTCCGTACACGGCTTCGGTGCGCCCGAACCGGCGGGAAAGAGCGTGGGTTTCGATGATGTTCATGGAGTGGAAAGGGGTCTGCTCATCTGCCGCCCAGGCGCCGCCACTGCGCGGAGAGGCCCGACTGGACCTCGTCGAGCGAGAGGCCGAGCTTCTTTGCCTCGACGACGACGCGTTCCAGGTCGGCGCCAAGCAGCTCGGCGCGCTCGCGCGCCCCGCCCGCCACCGGCCCGGCGACAATGCTTCCGACGGCCGGGGTGGTGAGCAGAACGCCCTCGGAGACAAGGGCCGCGATCACCTTGTGCGCCGTGTTGGGATTGATGCGCAGCGCCTGGCTCAGCGCGCGCACGGAGGGGAACTTGTCCCCCGGCCGCATCTGGCCGGCGACGACCGACCTCTTGACCGCAAATAGGATCTGCTCCGAGACCGGAAGGCCCGGCCTGAGTTCTATGGAGAACGGAAGCATTCCGTACTATTACAACTAGTACAGATAGTACGGCAAGAAAAATCCTTTCCGCCGCCCCTTTCCGGTGCACCGGGCTTGCGCAGGTGCATGAGCCAGTTGCGCTTTTGCGCGGAAAATGATCCGGTGGGCGCCGACAGCCCATGGACGACGAAAAGCCCTCCACCAAGCACCTTGTGCTGAAGCCGAAGGAGATCACGCCCACCGACGGGCTGTCGCGTCCCGGCGACGGCACGGCGTTCAGCGTGCAGCTGATCCACGCGCAGAACAAGGCCGCGGAGGAGAAGTCCGTTCTGAGGAAGAAGTCGGGCACGCCCTTTCCCATGCCGACCGAGCCTGAGCCAGCCCTCAGCCCGGCCTTCAAGCCGAAGACGATCGAGTCGGTCAACCCCATGGCCAGCCCGGACGACGAGGAGGCGATCCACGTGGCCGAGATTCTCCTCGAGAACAGGATTGCCGAGGAGAGGTCCGGGTGGAAGCGCCTCAGGTTCTGGAGGCGCAGGAAATCGAAGAGGACCCGGGATTTCCTCGTGGTCGTGGGCTCGATCGACTTTGCGATCGTCCTGTCGATGCGGCTCATGCCAAGCGATATCGTGCTGATCTACGGGATCTCCGGAATCACGCTGGCGACCTCGATGATCGGCTGGATCATGTTCTTCGTGATGGATGACTACTGATCCCGCCGCCCCGGGAAGCCCTGCGATCGCCTGCCGCTGCTGCGGCTCGGCGCGGATTGCGCTCCGGGGAACCAAGCGCGGCGAATTTCTCAGGAGAGACTTCGACTTCTGGCACTGCGCGGCCTGCGACTACCTCTTCGTGGAGCCGTTCCCCGGGTACGCCATCTACGACGAGGCCTACTACTCGGGGCGCGGGCCCGACCCGTACGTCGACTACGAGTCCGAATACAGGGACTACCGCTCCACCGACAGGATCACCGAGTTCGACGACCTGTGGCGCGTGGCCTCGGGCTACATCGCGGCGCACCTGCCCGAGGGCGCGGTCGAGTGGCTCGACTTCGGCTGCGGGGCGGGGGGCCTGCTCAAGTACCTGAGGGACACGCGGGAGCTGCGCTCCGGGGGCCGCGCGTGGACGCTGCGCCTGAGCGGGCACGACGTGGGGACCTACGCGGACAGGCTCGGGACCGAGGGGGGATTCAGGATCCTCGGCGCGGGCCAGCTGGCGTCGGAGCCGGACGGGCGGTACGACGTCATCAGCCTGATCGAGGTCGTCGAGCACATCGAGTTCCCCGACCCGGTCTTCGCGCTGGCCGCGCGGCTGCTCAGGCCGGGCGGGCTTCTCCTGGTCACGACGGGCAACCTTGCGAGCGTGGTCGCGCGGGCCCAGGGGCTGGGCTACGCCTACGTGCTCCCCGAGATCCACGTGGGCTACTTCACGCCCCGCACCTTGGAGGCCGTCTATGCCCGCCACGGGCTCATG